>NZ_JBXWZQ010000177.1:0-27624 GCF_059432795.1 Nitrococcus sp.
CCCTAGCCATACTAACCTTCTCGGTAAGCGAATCCTAATCGCCACCTGCTACCAGCTCGCGGCGACGGCCGGCGCGATTTTCTCCGCCACGCTTCGCCAGGCCTTGGCCAGGCTTTCGACGAGGGCCTGATAGCCGTCCGCCGCGAGCGGCCGCTCGATCGAGAAGCGACGCGCGTCCAGCAAACGGCCCTCGTCATCGCGAAGCCACCACCGACCCACGACGACGGCCATACCATCATAACGCCCGTGGAAGCCGTTCACTTCCACTTCGAGCCGGTGCAGCCGCCCATCGCTCGGTGCCGGAGCGCTGTCGTCGAGCACGCGCACGCCCGGCAGCTTGGCGGCAAGCGCTGCACGCAGATTGCGCCGCAGCTGAGTCGCGAGGCCCTCGGCCCAGAGATGGTCCCGCCCCTGGTGGATCGCCACCTCGCTGGTCTGCATCACGATACCGTCGCTTCTGAGAAACGCGGCCAGGCGCAGCGGCGCGATGAAAAGCCTCTGAGCGGTATCCTCCGCCGGCGCGGGCGTCGTCTCGGTGAGGCCCAGCAAATAACGATGGTCGGGCGTCACGGGCGCCCCGGCGCAACCGCTCAAAAGCACCAGCGCCACGGAGGCCAGAGCGAAGACGAGACAGGCGAGTGGCTGATCGGTCATCGACGAGGCGCTCTCGGTTGCGGATCTCGGGCTTGCCGTTTATTGAAGATCAGAGCGTTGGGCTGCTCGCGCAACGTGCGCACGAGCGGCTGGAGCTCCTGCAGGAGCGCGTCGAGCCGCTCCAGCGCCGTGGCAAGCCGGCCGGAGGGCTGCGAGTCGCCGGAGAAGGCATCGAGCGTCTCGCGAAGCTCGCCCAAGGTCGCGTTGAGATTATCCGGAATGGCCCGCGTGGCCTGATCGTCGAGCAGCTCGTGTACCGCGCGCGTGGCCTCGCCCAGCTCCCTGAGAGTTGTCGGGGAAACCTGCAGATTGCGATCGAGCTTATCTAGGATGCGCTCGACTTGCAGCGCATTGAGCTTGTCGAGCAAACTCGCCACCTTCTGCTCGATCTGGCCGACCCCGCTGGAGACGAGCGGAAACACTTCTCGCTCCTGGTAGCTGCGTGGCTCGAAGGCGCGCGCCTCGGGCTGGAAGTTGAGATCGACGTATACGGAGCCGGTCAGCAGATTGCCGGTTTTGAGCGAGGCTCGCAGGCCACGCGCCATCCATTGCTTCAGGCGGGATCGCCACTTTTCCAGGGGAAGCTCATCGGCGCTGCCTTCGATTCGCCGGGGCTCGATACGTATCAGCACCGGCACCGCCATCTCGTCGAGCTCGATCGCCCGGCGGATGTTCAGCGCCCAGGGCACGCTGACCACTGTGCCGACACGCACGCCGCGGTACTCCACCGCCGCGCCGGAGTTGAGCCCACGCACGGTATCCTCGACCAGGAGCACGTATTCGATGTAACGGTCGAAGGAGCCCTCACGCGCGCTCATTCTGTCGGGATACAGCTCGAAAGTCGTACCGGATTCCACGGGGCCTCCCGGAGGCACATCCTGCGGCACGCCGAAGGTGATGCCGCCGCCGAGCAGGGATTCCAGCGACTCGAAGCTCACGGTCAGCCCGTCGGCGCCGACATCAACGTTGACGCCCGAAGCGGTCCAAAAACGCGTGCTGCTGGTCACCAGCGGGTCGTAGGGCGCCTGAATGAACACCTGATGCTTGACCTGACGGGATTGGGCATCGAATTGCGTGCTCTCGACACGCCCGACCGTCAGGCCCTCGTAGACGATCGGGTCCCCCGTGGAGAGCGAATTGCTCAGCCCGCTGACCAGCTCCAGGCGCAGACCCTCGGCGTCCGGCGGCGCCACCGGTGGCTGCTCGAGCACTTTGAAATCGCGCTGCGGCGTACCCTCGTCGCCCGGCAGCAGTTGTATGTAGGCGCCGGAGAGCACCGTGTTGAGGCCGCTGATGCCCTCGCGCCCGATACGCGGTTTGACCACCCAGAACTGCGTCTCGGTATTGAGCATGCGCTGTGAGCCGGGCCGCAGGCGCGCCTCGATGATGGCGCGGCTGAGGTCTTCGGACAAGCGCACTGTCTGGACTTGGCCGACCGGTACATTGCGCGTCTTGATCGGCGTCTTGCCGGCCTCGATGCCCTCGGCGTTCTTCATCTCCAGCGTAATCATCGGTCCCTGGTTGATGAAGCCATCGTAGATCATCCACGCGCCGATCAGCAGCGCGGTGGCGGGGACGATCCAGATCGTGGAGATAGGCCACTGGCGGCGCCGTTCGGCGCGGTGCGTGGTCTCACTCATCGGCGCTCCTCTCCGCGCATTCCGGGGCGGGGCCCCAAATCAACCGCGGATCGAAGGTCATGGCGGCGAGCATGCTGAGCACGACCACGCCGGCGAAGGCGAGCGCGGCGGGCCCCGGTGTGACCGACATCAAGGTGCCGGCTCGAATCAGCGCCACGAGAATGGCGACGACGAAGACGTCCAGCATGGACCAGCGCCCGATGAGCTCGATGATCCGGTATAGCCGCTCCCCGGGCAAACGCTCGCTTGACGCGCGTTGGCGCGCGCGCAGACACAGCCAGCCGAGCGCGAGCACCTTGCCGATCGGCACCAGGACGCTCGCTGTGAAGATAATCAGCGCAATCGGCAGATCGCCATGAGCGACGAAGGTCAGCACCCCGCCGATGATGGTCGAGGGCGAGGAGTCTCCAAACGTCGTAGTGGTCATGATGGGATAGGTGTTGGCCGGTACGTAGAGTATCGCGGCGGTGAGGAGCAGCGCCGTGGTGCGCTCCAGGCTGTGCGGATGGCGGGCGTGCAGGCGCTTACCGCAGCGCCGGCATGTGGTGGGCGCATTGCCGTCCAACCGATTGATCAGCCCGCATACGGAACAGCCCGCGAGCCCCTGGACGCCCGCCGCCTCCGCGGTTCGAGTTCCCGCCGGTGCCCGCGGCTCGCCGGCAAGGGCGAACCACAACCAGTCGGCGTCGAGGGACTCCCTGGCCTTGAGCAGCAGGAACGCGAAGGCACAGAAGAACCAGAAGGCGGGATCCAGGCTGATCTCGGCGAGGGCCGAGACCTTGATCAGGCTGACCAGCGCGCCGATGATGAACACGTCTGCCATCAGCCACGGGCTCACCTGCCCGATGCCGCGCGCGATGCTTAGCGCGTGGGGCAGTAGTTCGCTGCGCAGCACACTGACGTGCAGCCAAATGATGCCCAGCAGATAAACCCCCGGCAGAATGACGACAGTCAGCAGCACAATGGCCGCGATCAGGGGCTCGTCGAAACCGATCAGTGCAAGCGCGATGTCGGTGAGCCCGATGCGGTTGCCGACGCCGTGAATCTGAAAGCCGGCGAACGGGAAACTCACGGCGAGTGCGAGACAGGCCAATGATGCCGTGGCGAGCGCGAGCCCCCGCTGCGCCGGCAGTCGGTTGCGGCGTACCAGCAGCTGCCCGCAACGGGGGCAGTGGGCCCGTTCGTTGGGACGCAACGGCGGCAGCGCGATCACGAGATCACAGGCGTGGCATGCGCGCAGGCGCCGGCGCGCCGGGCGAGTCGATGCAACCGGCAGCTTGGCTTGCGTTTCAGCGTCTTGCCGTGCGCGATCCGGGTGCTCCATCCGACATCCTTTTGCTTAGCGTAAACGTATCGGCGGCCTGGAGCTGAGACTCCCCTTTACACAGCCGCCGCCTGGCCGCTTCGCTGCGCTTACCGCGCGTTTAGAGCCCGGGCGTGACTTGTTTGACGGGCCGCGGCGGGCCCACCCGCCGGTAGCCGGCCTCGATGAAGCTGTAAATGCTGAACGCCACCAGCCCGGCGGCGACCACCCTGAGCAGCCACTGGCCGTAGGGCTGCTCCTGCAGCGCGCTCAGGGCACCACCCAGCCCCTTGGCCTCCGAGGGATCCTGCTGCCAGGCCGCGATGATGACGAAGGCGCCGATCATGCAAAAAACCAGACCGCGAGCCATCAACCCGATTCGGCAGGTCGGTACCGCGCAACCGCGCATGTTCGGCAGCATCTCCAGGTGTTTGAGGAAACCGGCGCTGTACCCCTTGATCAATTGCACGATCCCCGCTCCCATGATCAGCGCGCCGATGCCGCCTACGAGCCACCGGCCGTAGGCTTCAGCCATGAGTCGGGCGGTCCAGTCGGAGGATCCCCCACCGCCGAAGCCCCAGCCGAGAATGATGCTCAACGCGAAAAACGCCAGGAACAGGTGTGTCACGCCGCTCACCAGCAGCCCCGAACGCACGACCAGAGCCCTGCCATCCTTGCCATGGCCGTCAGCGTCGAACACGCCTTGGATGAATCGCCACAGGGCGTATGCAACGAGACCCGCGGCCACCGCGGCGAGCAGATAATCGCCGCCCGGCACACCCAACATCCGCCGCAGCGCGCCGTGCGTGCCGGTGGTCTGCCCGGCTCCGCCGGCGAAAGCGGCCAGGAACGCCAGCACCCCGACGAGCAGGTAGACCACGCCGCGCGCGGCGTACCCGGTGTGTGCGACGAGCTTGAGCCACCTGGCGCGCCGGTCCTCGAACCTACCCTGCCCCATGTGACGCCTCCCGCATGGCTACGCTCTGGGCCCAGACAAAACGATCGTTGCGCTCAGGTTCTCCCCCTTCCCCTCGCCGCGAGAGCTACCTCCGGCGCCAGCGCCCGGCGGCGTCCATGAAGTAGTGGCCCTCGGGCAGACGCTGGATAATCTGGCGCCCGGCGCGGGCCTGCACGGCCCGCAAGGGGGCATCGGTCTGCTCGGCGACCTGGCGGTATTCGGCGAGGCGTTGCGCGTTCACCTGATCGACAAGTTGGCGCACGGCGCTCGGCGGATCGCCGACCACGATGCCCGCCAAGCCGTCGGGACGCTCGCCCACCCATCCCCGGGCCTTCGCTTCGGCGAGTGAGGGCTGGGCGAGCGCGGCCGGTGCCGCCGCGATCAGTACGATGATCAACAGTAGAGATTTAAGCACGCGCATCATTGCTCGCTCCCGGTTGGCGCCTTCGGCAGCTGTTCGCGGGTGAAGCCGAACAGCGCGGGATTGCGCTTGATCAGCTCGAGAAGCTCCTGATCGATCTGGAGGCGCTTTTGCTCGGTGATGTTGATATTGACGTCGAATCGGATTGGCTCCTCGGGGGCCTGCAGCTTCACGGTGGGCGAACAGCCCACGAGCAGGACGCCAAGCGCAAGCAGAATGCCGGCGCCCAATGTCAGACGAAGATTCATGGCCTGCCCTCTTCCCGCGGCAGCGGATTCGATTGTTCGGAGTCTTTGAACAAGCGCTGCAGCGCCTTGGCGCTGGTGCCGCCGAGCGCGCTTTTGACGACGCTGACCAGCGGGCCTTTGACACGCACGTTCAGTATCACCGGATGACCCTCCATGAAATCCGGATTGGCGCCGCGCGCCTGCAAATACACCTGCTGCTCGGCGCCCACCTCGCCCGCAAGCGTGAGCGAAAGTCGCTTATATTGGAAGTTCTGCAGTACTTGGCGCAGCATGCGGGTACGCAGGTCGTTACCCCGGAGGAAGGCCGGCATCTGCCGGGGCACATAGCGCAGGACGCCTTCGCCCGCTGCCCGAAGCCGCCCGCCGGCAACGCGCAAACCGTCGGTGCCGAGTGAAATCGGCACGCGCCCGGTCAAATCCCCCTCGGCCTCCACCCCCTCGAGACCGCTCATGCGAACCACTTCGTTCAAATCCACGTGCTTTGCCCGCAAGATAATCTGCACCTCGGCCGGCTGCGATAAATCGAGCGTGAACGGCTCGGCCGTGAGCTGCCCGCCGGCGAGGGTGAACGCCAGTTCGGCGACCTGCACGCGCGCGTCGGGCAGCAGCGCGAAGCGCAGCCGGCCATCGGTCAGGAGCAGACCGATGTTCACGGCCGCGAGGCGCAGGCTTTGCACCCCCTCGGTAACCGGGGGGAGAAGGGAGCGGAGCGCAAGCGTCCCGTCCACTCCGGCGACGCGCAGTCCGGACACCGCCGCGGCGATTGCATTCAACCGCAGCTCCCCGCCGCTTGTCAGGGCACCCTCGTCCCATGCCAGCCGGCCGTCAAATCCGACACGCCCCGTCATGTCGCTCACCAGTGTCCCCAAGGCAGGCGAGATATCGCCGGGTTCGGTTGCCTGCGGAATGAATTCGATGGGAAAGAGAGTTAGGTTCGCGCGTGCCGCCGCCGCAGTGCACGCCCCTTTGGCTTGGAAAACGACGATGCCGAGCGCATCGGAGAGCACGGCATTGAAGGCGAGCTCACCCGCCTTACGCCTGGCCGTGGCATCGAGCGCCAGTGGCGCCCAAAGCGCGGGTTCAGCCAGGCTCTTGACGGCGGCCACGCCGAGCGTCGCCTTTTCGACCGTCCCCCTCGACAAAGCCAGCGTGCCGGTGATGCCCTTGGCTGCGATCCCTGCCTCGGTCAGCCGTAATGCGCCCCCCTGCAGGCGCAATTGCAGTTCCTCGAGCCCCCGCGTCCCGAGCCGACCGCGCATCGTCAACGCGGGCCACCGCCCCGTTACGGGATGCGCACTTCCTTCCGCACGGTGGCGAAGCGCAAGCGCTGCCCCCTCACTTTGGGCCGCGAAGTCCAGGCGGCCGGTTGCGAGCGTGTAGCGCAGCAGCGGGGCATCGGCCGGCCCCGCGAAGCAGGGAAAATCGAGGGATTCAAGCCGCCGGCCGCGGACGGTCACGGCCCGCGCCTTCACGCGCAGGCAGTGCGCAGGGACTAGGCGAACCTCGGCGCGCTCGCCCTCCAGCCGGCCACGCCAGATGAACCGGCCACCTTCGAGCCTCGCAGGGCCGAGGGCGCCCGAGGCCGTGACACGCCCGGAGCCGACGAGGCGCCAATCGCCTGACCGCCTGAGCTCGGCTTGCCCGGTAAAGCTTTTCAGACCGACCGTGAGGTCGTCGAGGTGCAGGGCTTCGAGCGCGAGCGTGATCGGCTGCGCGCTCACGGCGAGGCCGTCGTTTTCGAAACGCATCCGCAAAGCGCCCGCCGCCCGAGCCCGAGTATTACCTGCGGCGATCGCGGCAGCGCCGTCGAGCATTACCTGACGGGCGCGCGAATGTACTACGAGACGCGCGGCTTCGGCGGAAGCGCGCGGCTCGAGCCTCAGGCGCAAGCGCTTGCCGGCGTAGGACTGCAACGCGCTCGGCAGCAGGCCTTCGGTCAATGCGGCTTCCGCCTGCCACGGCGTGCGGGCGGTCAGCGCGATGTGCTCCGCCGTGGCGTCGACGACGCCGCCAAGGCGCAGATGCCCGTGGCGGGCCACGCCCTCCAGCGCCAGCGCCGCGGCCTTCAAATCGAGCTGACCCCTGACGCGCGGGGGTTTCTCGCTCCAGTCGAGCGCGAGCTCGGAGCGAAGCGTGGCGCGCCCCGACGCGTTGAAACGCGGCAGACGGGCAAGCGATGGCACTCGCAGCCGGCCCGCCAGTGTTGCCCGTTGCGCATCCAGAGCCGCCTCGCCGCCGAGAGCGAGCGCCAGCGTGGCGGACGGCGGCGAGGCAAGGCGGTAGCGCACCTGTGAGCCGTTCAGATTGACGGCAAGGTTGAGCGCGCCGAGGCCGACCTCCCGGTAGCTCGCCGCCGCTGCGCTCAGATCGAGCGCCCCCGCGATGGGTCCCTGAGCCGGTAGGCTCGCACGGGCCTCGCCGTGAAGACCGGCGACAACGGTGTGCATTCCGCTGAGCTCGCCTTCGCGGATCGCGAGCTGAACCGCGAACGGCCCGCCCGGCGCTCGTCGCGTGGCCTCGATGTGCCCACCCACCGATCCGAGAGCGTGACGCAGACGCAGCTCGGCGTCGGCGCGGATGGTCGGGTGCTCCGGCCGCGCGTGCATCTGTTTCAGTACCATCGCAGCCGGGCCCGCGGGGGTCGCGAGATTCAGGGTGGCCGTGTCGACGATAAGGGTTTGGACGGGGATGGGTGGAAGGCTGGCACCGGGGCGCGGCGCGCCCGATGCCGCGGCGAGGCCTGGCAGCTGCAGCTCTCCCGCGGCACTGATCGCGGCATCCAGGCGCACATCGGCGACGGTCAGCCGCTGCGCCCGCCCGGCCCACAGACTCGGCCAACTGAAGTGAACGGCGATATCCCGCAGTGCGAAGTGCTCCTCGCGAGCCAGGCGCAACCGGCGGATGCGCACGCCGTCCAGGGCGAGGCGCACGCCGCTGATCTCGGGGTTTTCAAAACCAGCCGAGCGCAGCGCCTGCTCTCCGAATCGGTCGATGGCAAAAGGCGCGGCGAGCAGCACGCCACCCAGCAGTACCAGCAAACCAATCGCCACAAGGAGCGCGAGGCGAAACCGACGCGCGACGGTGAACGCATGTGCGGGCATGATCGAAGCACTCGCGCCTGGGTGGACCGGACGCCAAGGCCTGAGCCGGCCGGACCGGCATCATGATTCCATCGCCGCGCGGCGCAGTCCAGCGGAGCGACGAGAGCGGTGAACGACCCGACTCGACCCCCGCCCCCGCGCCGCCACGGGCACCGTCCCCTTTTCATTGCCATTGTCAGTCGTCGTAGCGATCGTGGTGACGCACCCATGCCATCGGCCCGTCCCGCTCGCGGCGGCCCTTGGGGGTGAGATCGAGCAGCCTGTAGGTGCCCATCATCGCCTCCACGCCGCGCCGGTAGGTCGAGTAGGTGTGGAAAACCTCGCCCGCGTCATCCTTGTAAAACGCGCTGATGCCGGGTAATTCCTCAAACTCGTAGGGCTGCATGTGGTAGTTGTAATAAACCTGCCCCTCCTGTTCTTCGGGCGTGAAGCTCACGTGGAAATCGTGGTTGAAGTCGCTGCCGAACGAAGACACCCACTTGAAGCGCCAGCCCATGCGCCGGCGAAAGGATTCGATCTCCGCCCGCGGGGCACGCGAGACGGCGACGAACGTGATGTCGCGATGCGCCAGGTGCACGGTCATGCCGTCGGTGTGGTCGGCCATGAAGGAACAGCTCGGGCAACCTTCCTCCCATCCCGGGCCGAGCATGAAGTGCTGCACCAGCAGTTGGGAACGGTCTTCGAACAGTTCGGCGAGCGTCCGCGAGCCCTCGGGGGCATCGAAGGTGTAGACCTTGTCGATGCGCACCCAGGGCACCGCCCGTCGCTGCTGCGCCACCTCGTCGCTGCGCCGCGCGAGCGCTTTCTCCGCTTCGAGCAGCTCGAGTCTCGCGGCGGCGAGCCAGTCTTTGCGTGTTGCGGTCGTGTGCTTCGTCATCGGTCTTTCTCACAAGTGGTTGTGGATTAGGGCGATATATTAGGCGCCGGGCCTCTAACACCGGGAGTAACAAGTTTGGCGGGAGTCGGATGGACTCGTTGATCACGGCCGCGGCGCGAGCGCTCGCGGCGGGCGATCCCCTCGGCGCATTGAACCGGGTCGCCCTGCGCGACGAGTCGCCGGCGCTCGCGCTTCGAGGCATCGCCATGGCGCAGCTCGGCGAGCTCGACCGAGCGAAGGCCCTGCTGCGCAGCGCGGCGCGCGCTTTTGGTTCGAAAGAGGCCGTATCCCGCGCGCGTTGCGTCGTCGCCGAGGCCGAAATCGCGCTCGTCTCGCACGACCTGGGCTGGCCCGCCAAGGCGCTCGACGCGGCGCGGGCAACGCTCAAAGCGCACGGCGACCGGGTAAACGCCGCGTACGCGCAATATCTCGAGGTCCGGCGCCTCCTTTTGATCGGGCACCTCGATGAGGCCGAGCGCGGGCTCGCCGCGCTCGACTCCGCGCCTGTCCCGCCCGCGCCGCGGGCCGCCCACGAGCTGGTCGTTGCGGGGATCGCCATACGACGGCTCAACACAAAGGCGGCGCGCGCCGCGCTCGCGCGGGCCGATGCCGCAGCGGGCGAGGCGCGCGTCCCCGCGCTGACGGCCGAGGTCGAAAGCGCACAGCGTGTCCTGAACGCGCCAGCCGCGCGCCGGATTGCAAACGGAGTGGAGCGAACCCTCCTGCTCGAGGAGGTCGAAGTGCTGCTGGCGTCAAACGCCTTTGTCGTCGACGCCTGCCGTCTCGTCGTGCGCCACGACACCAACGTGCTCTCCCTGGCCAAACGCTCGGTGTTATTCGCGCTCGCGCGGGCGCGCGGCGAAGCGTGGCCGGAAGACGTCCCGAGGGACACACTCATCGCGCGGGCATTTCGAACGAAACACGCGGATGAAACGCATCGCGCGCGGCTGCGGGTCGAGATCGGGCGGCTTCGCAAGGAGCTTCGGACCCTGGCCGACGTGAGCGCGACGAAGCGGGGATTCGTTTTGGAGCCGAAACGCGCCCGCGAGGTCGTCGTGTTGGCGCTGCCGGTGGAAGAGAAGCATGCCGAGGTGCTCGCCTTGCTCGCCGACGGCGAACCGTGGTCGAGCTCGGCTCTCGCGCTGGCGCTCGGCATGAGTCAGCGCAGCGTGCAGCGGGCGCTCGACTCGCTGGCGGCGGCAGACAAGGTGCAGTCGTTCAGCCGCGGCCGCGCACGCCGCTGGACGACCCCGTCCGTGCCTGGTTTCACGACAACCTTGTTACTCCCCGCGCCTTTGCCGATCGGCTAGGATGCCGGCATGAAACACTCAAAGGCTGACATCCTCCGTGAGTATGGAGCTTTCCCGGGCGCGGACAGCGTGCACGGGGTGACGTATGACGGTCGGCACACCTGGTTTGCCTCCGGAGACAAGCTGAACGCCTTCGATCCGGCAAGTGGGGAAATGCTGCGCTCGATTGATGTCGCCGCGGATGCGGGAACGGCCTTCGACGGCCGGCACCTGTTTCAGCTCGCCGAGGATCGCATCCAGAAGATCGATCCGACGACCGGCCGTGTGCTTGCCACCATCCCGGCGCCCGGCGGCGGTCACTCGGGGCTAGCGTGGGCCGAAGGGAGCCTCTGGGTGGGCCAGTATCGGGACCGGAAGATCCATCAAGTCGATCCCCAGACCGGGGCGATTCTTCGCACCATCGAGTCCAACCGCTTCGTCACCGGCGTCACCTGGAGCGACGGAGAGCTCTGGCACGGCACCTGGGAAGGTGACGAGAGCGATTTGAGGCGAGTCGATCCTCGAACGGGAGAGGTCCTGGAGAGGCTCGAGATGCCGACGGGAGTGGTCGTATCGGGGCTCGAGGCCGATAGTGGCGAGCGGTTCTTCTGCGGCGGTGGAAGCAGCGGCAAGGTGAGAGCCGTCCGCCGACCCAGCCGAGGTTCCTCAGCCGGCAGCGGCTCTGAGATCCGCTCCGGCTCCTCCACGCGCAAGTAATCGGCGCGGCCCTCGCAGACGGGGACTGTCGCCAGGATCGACGACCGCTTAGCTACTCGGGCAGCGCAATCCCCTCGTCCTCGCCCGGTACCGGCGCGAAGCGCCCGGCCCGCCAGTCCGCTTTCGCCTGCTCGATGCGCTCTTTCGAGCTCGATACGAAATTCCACCAGATATAGCGCCGGCTCGAAAACGCCGCACCGCCGAGCAGGAGCACTCGCGCCGGGCGACGGGCGCGGATCGGGATCTCATCGCCCGGGCGGAACACGAGCAAACGCCCGGCCTCGAATACCTGCCCCCCGAGCTCGATCGTGCCCTCCGCCACATAGGCTGCCCGCTCCTCGTGCTCGGCGGGCAGCAGGAGGCGCGCCCGCTCCGCCACGGTCGCATCTGCGTAAAAAAGCGCGGAGGCCGTTTTCACCGGCGCGCGCTTGCCATAGAGGGCGCCTGCGATGACGCGGACTCGAACGCCCTCGCCTTCGAGCGTTGGCAGTTCCTCCGTGCCGTGATGCGCGAACGTCGGCTCCCCCTCCTCGGCCTCATCGGGTAACGCCACCCAGGACTGAATGCCGGCGGCGCGCGAAGGGCCGCCACGAAGCGCCTCGGGCGTGCGCTCCGAGTGAACGATGCCGCGTCCGGCACTCATCCAGTTCACGGCCTCCGGGCGAATGGTCTGCACGCTGCCCAGGCTGTCGCGATGGATCAACTCGCCTTCGAAGAGGTAAGTCACGGTCGCCAGCCCGATATGCGGGTGCGGCCGGACGTCGATGCCTTCCCCGGCTTGGAAGGCCGCCGGCCCCATATGGTCGAAGAAGATGAACGGCCCGACCATCTGACGCTGCGCCGCGGGCAGCACACGGCGTACCGCAAGACCGCCGAGATCCCGGGCTCGCGGGATGACCTCGGCGTCGAGCCCCGGACAGCCGGCGGGGCGCACTTGCGGTTCCTGCGCGGGTCGCCAGCTCACGACGCCCGCCTGCGAATCAAGCGGTCGAAAGGCGTAAACACGGCCCGGTCCATTATTTTTTCTGCGCGAGGTAGCTTGTCATCAGATTCCGGTAGGCCGGGATGTGATTGGAAAGCAGCTTGCCGAGCCCCTCGATGTCGTGGCGCCAGTCACGGTGCAGTTCGGCAGCCACGCTGAACCAGTTCATGAGCTGCACTCCGGCCTGCGACATGCGATGCCATGCGGCATGGCGCACGGCCTCGTTGAAGGTTCCCGAGGCATCGGTCACGACGAAGACTTCATAGCCCTCCTCGCGTGCCGAGAGTGCTGGAAACGCGACACACACGTCGGTCACGACGCCGGCGATGATCAACTGGTTGCGGCCGGTGTCTTTGACGGCCTTGATGAAATCCTCATTGTCCCATGCGTTGATCTGGCCCGGGCGCGGGATGTAAGGCGCGCTGGGGAATATCTCCCTGAGCTCCGGGACGAGAGGACCGTTCGGGCCGTCCTCGAAGCTCGTGGTCAGAATCGTCGGAAGCTCGAAGAACTTGGCGATATCGGCAAGTGCGAGGACATTGTTCTTGAACTCCGCCGGCGAGAAATCCTGCACCATCGAGATCAAACCCGATTGATGGTCCACCAGCAAAACGGTTGCATCGTTCTTTTGAATGCGCTGGTACTTGAAGCCGTTATTCATGATTTTCTCCTTGCCCAAACCAAAATATCGGTTTTTTCGCCGCCATTCAGCCAACCGTGGCTGAGCGGGTAATCTCCCCGAACCTGCCGGCTCGGTAGTCGTGCACGGCTTGCCGCAGCTCTTCCTCGGTGTTCATGACAAAGGGCCCGTAACGCGCCACCGGCTCGTTCAGTGGGACGCCCGCCAGCAGCAGCAGGCGCGCGGTCTGCGTTCCATCGGCAGCGCAGCGCAGGCGTACCGCATTGCCGGCGCCGAGGACGGCGAGCTCACCGGCTCGAACCTCCTCCGCCTCGTCCCCCAACCGTGCGCTGCCCTGAAATACGTAGACATAACCGCGCAGCTCGGCGGCGAGGCGCAGCGTGACGTCCGCACCGGGATCCAGCGTCCAGCTCTGAAACACGATCGGCGTATGGGTGTCGATCGCGGCCGCCACACCCAACGCCTCGCCGGCGATCACGCTGACCCGGGCGAGGCCGTCCTCGCTGGTCGCGCTCGGGATGGCTGCGGCGGCCAGCTCCTGGTATCTGGGACGCAGCATTTTGTCGCGCGCCGGCAAATTCACCCAGATCTGGAAACCGTGGACGTGACCGCCCTGCTCGCGTATCCGCGACGATGGCATTTCCGAGTGCACGATGCCCGCGCCGGCCGTCATCCACTGCACATCGCCCGGCCACAGCGTGCCCCGGTGACCGGCCGAGTCCTCATGCTCGAACTCACCGTCGATCATGTAGGTCACGGTCTCGAAGCCCCGATGCGGATGATCGGGAGCACCTACGGCCTCGCCCGGCCCATAGTCCATGGGCCCCATTTCATCGAGCAGCAGGAAGGGGTCGGCGTCATCGAAGCCATGACTCGGCAAGGGGCGTCTAACGAGGAAACCCGCCCCTTCCCGCTGCTGGTGGGAGGTGACGAGCCGTGCGACCTCCCGAACCTTGTCCGTGTCGACGTTCATGCTGATCTCCGCAAGGCGTGGCGTTTTAGGAAACGATAGGTGGTACTCGAACGGCAGGCTAGGACTTGCCGAGGGAACACCGAGTTCCGATCCGGAAACGCCAGCCGGGTGGGGTCCGACAATGGCCTTTCCGTAATTAAAGCAAACGCGGCTCGACGTTTCCCGAGCCGAAACACTGGGTCCGCTGAAAGGCAGCTAGCCGAAACGCCGGGCTCTGCCTACGCTGTAAGTATCTATCTTGGCGGTATTTGGCCGAATCACTGCGGTCGTCTCGAACCGAGTAAGAAGCGACGTGATTGCTAGGGAAAACGGAGGCTTGAGTGATCATGGCGAAGCTCTACACCATGCCCGGGACCTGTGCACTGGCCCCCAATATTGCCATCGCTTGGCTCGCTGCGCCGATCGAGATTCACAACTTGGCCTACGGGGCCCACAAAAAGGATGACTACCTTGCCGTCAACCCCAAGGGCAAGGTGCCGGCACTTCGCTTCGACGATGGCGACGTACTGACCGAGGCCGCTGCGATCCTCGCGTATATCGGGGCCGCCTATGGAACCGATGATTATGCGCGCGATAAACGGCTCGGGCGAAAGGAGGCTGAGGCGTTGAGTTATATGACCTCGGAAGTCCACGCCGATTATGGCCCTCACTTCGCGGCGCAGCATTTCGCGGACAGCGAGGCCGCCCAGAAGGAGGTCAGGAGCAAGGCCTATAGCAAACTGGCGCGACATTACGAGCGATTGAACGGTGTTCTCGAGAGCAATGGCGGCGAATGGTATTTGCGCGAACAAAGCTTTGCCGATGCCTACCTCTACGTGCTGAGCCGCTGGATCGAGCAGACCCCGCTGACGATCGCCGACTATCCGGCCCTCAAGGCGCATCGCCAGCGCATGGACGCGGACGAGGGCGTCAAGACCGCGCTCAAGCGCCAGGGCATGGAACCGACGGGGGATGCGTCATGATGAGTCCGACTAGCGCTGCCACCTCGGAGATCTGGCCTTCCCTGCCCTACGAAGCGTGGCGGGACACCTGCGCGACATTGCATCGCTGGACCCAGATTGTGGGCAAAATCCGCCTCGCCCAGACGCCTTGGGTCAACCACCAATGGCACGTCACCCTATACCTGACGGCACGCGGTCTGACGACCTCGCCCATTCCCTACGAAGACCGCGTCTTCGAGATGGAATTTGATTTCATCACGCACCAACTGAACATCCGAATCAGCGACGGTACCGGGCAGAGCCTTGCGCTCACCGCTCGATCCGTGGCGAATTTCCATGCCGCGGTGCGGGCGGCGCTCACTGAGCTAGGCCTCCAGGTGCGGATCCACGGAACACCCAATGAGATCCCCGGGGCCATCCCGTTCAGTCAGGACCACACGCACCGCGCCTACGATGCGGACCATGCGCAGCGGTTCTGGCGGGCGCTGGTGCAGGTCGACCGTGTCTTCAAGGAGTTCCGCAGCGGCTTTCTCGGCAAGGTCAGCCCGGTGCATTTCTTCTGGGGCAGCTTCGATCTGGCCGTCACGCGGTTTTCGGGACGCCCGGCGCCGCCGCATCCGGGCGGCGCACCGGGCCTGCCGGATCCCATCACCCGCGAGGCCTATTCCCACGAGGTGAGCAGCGCGGGCTTCTGGCCGGGCAATGGGCTCGACTATCCCGCATTCTACTCATACGCCTATCCCGAGCCGGCGGGGTTTCGTACCGCCGCCGTACAGCCGGACGAGGCGTTCTTTCACGAGGCGATGGGCGAATTCGTGCTCCCGTACGAGGCGGTACGCACCGCCGCCGCGCCCGACGCGGCATTGCTGGCCTTCCTGCAGAGTACCTACGAGGCGGTTGCCGAGGCGGGTGGTTGGGACCGAGCGGCGCTGGAGTGCCCTTTCGGCGAGCCCGGGGTGCCGCGCGCGGTATGAACGGGAGGCCCAAACAACAATGCTAGCCGAGGGCACCTTCCTTGCTCATGCGGCGAGGACGACATGACGACGAACGGCTCACTCGCGAGCAAGTCCGAGCGGACCCGCGAGCGAATGCTCAACCGGCTGCTTCCCGACGAGCGGGAGGCGGCCCTCCGGCAGCTGGAGCAGTTGGCCGGCACCGCCGTCGCCGCCCTCGGGGTCGGCGACACCGCGCCATTGTTCGAGCTGCGCAACATCCACGGCTATCGGGTATCGCTGGAAGAACGCTTGGCCGCCGGGCCGGTGGTGCTGAGATTTTTCGCGGCGCTTGGTGTTCCTTCTGCAACCTCGCGCTGCGGGCCTTGCAACGCCGTCTGCCCCAGATCAAGGCGCGCGGCGCCACCCTGCTGGCTATTTCGCCGGAAAAAGCGGAGCACTCCGCCAAGGTGGCCGAGCGCCGCCACCTCGGCTACGACATCCTGGCCGACAACAATGCGCACGGCGATCCGCGCTTGCTGATACCGGCCCGCTACGTGATTGCCGCTGATGCTCGTATCGTCGCCGCCCACGTGACGGCCGACTGGACCCGGCATATGGATCCCGATGCGATCATCGAGCACCTGCGCGCGTTGCGATCCGGTTGACCGGCGGACCCATGCTGGGCGCGGCGCAACGCGGCCGTGTTCACAGCGAGCAGCGGATCTCGCCCAAGCGCCGCGTGAGCAGCCGGTTCTCGCGGTAGTCGATGGGGATGACGATAAGCGATGGCCCGCGGTAGGCAAGGGCGGCGTCGATCGCCGGGCGTAAGTCGCGGGAATCGCTGATGTATTGCCCCTGCCAGCCGAAGCTCTCGGCGAGCTTGAGCCAGTCCGGGTTGCCGAAGGCGAGATCGGTATGGCGGCCGTACTCGTCCTCCTGCTTCCAGGAGATCAGTCCATAGCCGCCGTCCTCCCAGACCATGAGCGTGAAATCCGCGTCGAGCCGTCGGGCGGTCTCCATTTCCTGGACGTTCATCAGGAAATCGCCGTCCCCGACGATACCGAAGATCCGGCGTGGCGGGTAGACCAGCGATGCCCCGATCGCGCCGGGCAGCGGCATGCCCATGGAGCAGAATCCGTTCGGGATGAGGCAGGTGTTGGGCTCGTAGCAATGATAGTAGCGCCCGACCCACATTTTGTGGGCGCCGACCCCGCAGAGCAGAATGTCCTGCTCGCCGAGCGCCTGGCGCACGTCCCAGATCGCCTTTTGTGGGCGAATGGTGCCCCTGGTGTCGTCCTCGGCGTGTTGGGTGAAGTCCTCTTGCAGGCGTTGCCGCGCCCAGCGCTGCGCACCGAGCTCGTAGCCGGGCACCCCGCGGGCCGCGACGCGTTCGTTGAGTGCCCAAAGCGCGTGGGCGATGTCGCCGACCAGCTCGAGCCGGGGGTGATACTCCCGGTCGATTCCTGCCGGCATGAAATCCACGTGCAGAATCGTCTTCGCGCCCGTGGGGTTCCACAACCGCGGGGGATATTCGACCAGGTCGTAGCCGATCGTGATCACCAAATCGGCTTCGTCAAGGGCGTAGCTGACGTAATCTTTCTGCTGCAGACCGATGGTGAAGAGACAGTAGTCGGCATCGGGGCGCACGCTCCCCTTGCCCATGAAGGTACACATGACACCGATGCCGGTCTGATCGCAGAAACGGCGCAGCTGACTACTCGCGCGTTTGCGAATGGCGCCGTTGCCGGCAATGATGATCGGGCGGCGGGCCTCGCGCAGCAGCTCGAAGGCGTGGTCGGCCGCCTTGTCGTCGGCTCCCGGCCGGCGAAAGCGCCGCGGCTCCATGGGGAGACGCTGGGAGTCGAGCTTGGCGATATCCACGGCGAGCTCGATATGCACGGCGCCCGGTTTTTCCGCACGAGCCGTACGCACGGCCCGGCGGACCACCTCGGGGATATTGTCCGGGTGCCGCACGGCATGAGCCCATTTCGTCACCGGCGCGTACATGCTGACCACGTCCATTATCTGATGGCTCTCTTTGTGCTGCCGCGTGGTCGCCCCTTGAGCGGTGAGCACGAGCATCGGCGCGTGATCCATGTTGGCATCGGCCACTCCGGTGATGAGGTTGGTCGCCCCCGGGCCCAACGTGCCCAGACACACGGCCGGGTTGCCGGTGAGACGCCCGAACGCCTCCGCCATGAATGCCGCGCCCTGCTCGTGGCGCGTGAGCACGAAGCGGATGCCCGAGTCCTGCAGTGAGAGCATGAAATCGGCGTTCTCCTCGCCCGGCACGCCGAAGACGTGCGTGATCCCCTCGCCTTCCAGGCATCGCACGAGCAGATCAGAAGCTTTCACGATCCATGACCCCTGCACTGTGGCCGTCCAAACATTTTCCGAGCGTTGGGCTCAGTCCCCTTCTTTCTTTTTGACCACATATCGCTGGTATGTCTCCAGGGCGCGCTCGCGGCCTTCCTTGAGCTCGATGAGTCCCGCGTCGGGGTATGCCTGCTCCGGATCGAGTTCCCATCGACGCGGGCAGGCCTCGAAAAAGGCCAACGCCTCCTCGCCCGCTTCCTCCCCGGCGAGCTCGGCCACGTAACGTCTGCGGTAGGCACCATGGGGATCGAACTTCTCCGCTTGCCGGGCCGGATTGAAGACCCGGAAGAACGGCGCAGCGTCCGGACCGCTACCGGCGGTCCATTGCCAGCCCATCGCATTCGCGGCCGGATCCCAGTCAACGAGGCATTGCGCGAAGTAGTCCATGCCGAGCTTCCAATGGGTCATGAGGTGCTTGGTCAGATAGCTCGCCACCAGCATCCGGGCGCGGTTATGCAGCGTGCCGGTTACATACATCTGCCGTATCGCCGCGTCGATCACGGGCTCCCCGGTACACCCCTTACGCCACTTCTCGGCCTGCTCGTTATCCTCTCGCCACGGGAAGGCGTCCCATTCTTCTCGCCAATTGCGCTTGGTGATATGGGGCGTGTGGTAAAGGAGGTGATAGGCAAATTCTCGCCAGACGAGCTCTTTGCGAAATGTCTCCGCGCCCTCTTCCCGAGCACCCCCGGCGGCGCGCGCCTCGTGCCAGACGGTTCGCGCTGATATCTCGCCATAGGCGAGATTCTCGGAGAGGCCCGACGTTGCCCGCCGATCGAGACGGTCACGCCCCTGCTGGTAGTCACTCCACGCTCGGGCGAGGAAGTCATCGAGGCGCTGCTGCGCGGCCTTCTCACCCACACGAACGTAGCGCGCCACCACATCCGCGCCACGATTCATCGCCGCGCCCATCCGCCAGTGGGCGAGGTCATCCGAGCGCGGCCACGCCGCCGGGGCCGGCAAGCGCGTTATCTCCGGCAGAGCGGAGTCGATCTCGCGGGCCGCGAAGGCGCGCCAATAGGGGGAATAGACGCGGAAGTGCCCACCGGCTGCCGTCGCGAGCACCCAGGGCGCCAGAATCGTATGCCCGGGATGACTCACGGCGCGGCCCCCCGTCTTCTCGATCGCGGCGTTTACGTCCTTGTCGCGCCGCAGCGCCTCGGGGGTATAAAACTGCGACCAATGCACTTCACGCGCACCGGTCTCTTTCATCAGCGCGAGCAGCGTCTGCTTCGCCCGACCGCGTCGCAGGATCAGCGTGCTGCCGAGCGCCCGTAGGCGCTCGCGGAAGTCCGCGATGGACAGCCCGAGCCGCCATTTGGCAGCGGCGCCCAGCGCTTCGGTCTCCGGGTCGAGGATGAATACGGGGATAACCGGCGCGCCGCGGCCCTGAGACGCCGAAAGACCGGGATGGTCGGACAGGCGCAGATCGCGCCGGAACCAAAACAGCACGGGGGAACGATTCGGCATCACTCAGGCCTCGCCCGCTGTAGTGCCGACGGAATCGAGGTTACGTCGGCGCGCCTCGGCAAATGCCGCGGCTCAGTCCGGCCCCGCCTCCTCGATCAGCTCGAAGCACTCGGAGAGCACCGTGGTCGCATAGGCACCCGGCGGCAGCCGGAAGGTAAGCATCAGATCGTTCCCGGCAGGCCACGACCAGGCGAGCTCGGCCACCCGCAAGCGCAGTGCCCGACGCTGGGCGCGGACTCCGCGCGAGGTGAGCAACGCCGTCAACGCGGGGCACTCGTCCAGCACGGCTTGCTCGAGCGAGCAGACCGCATCGGTCACGAGGGGCGGTCCCACCCCGGGCAAGGGGCCGGTGGGATGGATCGTTTGCCCCGCCAATCGCGCGGCGAGCCGCGGCGGCGACTCATCGGCGGCGGCGAAGAGGCTACCGCGGCCGTCGAGAATGATCTGATCGCCCGTTAGCGCGCGGTCCCAGGTGCCGGTTTTCACCCGATGGCGCAGCACCCGATTGAAGCATTCCGCGCGCACCGCGGATATCAGCAATCCCTGCGTGTCGCGCCGCCGCACCGTGAGCCCCCCGCGTTGCCAGGCAAGGGCTTTGTCGAGGTTCCTTCCGGCGCGGCCGAAACGCTGAGCCCCGAAATAGTTCGGCACGCCGTGATGGACGATACGCAGCAACCGCCGGTCCGCCGCGGCACGGGGCACGCTCACACCGCGCAGGCGGATGCGGAAACGGTTGCCGGCGAGCGTGCCGACTCGCAGCTTGCGGCTATGAGGGGCGGCGCTGAGTATCTCGAGGCCCGGCGCGACCGGCCCGGGCGCCGGAACGGCCCGGCTGCCGGGCCGATGAACGCTCAGCCACTGCGTGGTAACGGCGTTGCGGTCCTTGCGCCCGGCGTGACTGACGGCGCGCGGGGAGACGCCGAGAAAGCGAGCAAGACAGTCCACCGCTTCCGCCGTGGTAAGCGCGCGTTTGCGAATCTCGACGAGCAGATGCTCGCCCTGCCCGTCCGGCCGAATCTTGGGTAGCTCTTCGACCTGGAAGTCCTCGGGCGCGCTTTTGATCCGCACCCGGCCGAGCGGCGGACCGTGGACCGGCAGCGTTTGCGTCGGGAGAGCGCCTCCCTGCGGCGGCAGAGAATCAGTTTCTGAAAGCACGAGTTTCCCCCGGGATTGCTGTGCGGATGCGTTTCGGCCAGTGCCTCCCGCCGCGCCGATATCGCCCTTATTGTCATGATAATAGCCAGGTTCGCCGACTAAGGTGCAACACGCAGGGCAGCACTCGTGCGAGTGCCTTTGCGCGTGCGCCGGGTGATTGACCCGCGGCCCTCGGGGGCGCAACTTTGATCTTGTGACGCGCCTTGCCGCCCGCCTCGGGTGGGTGGCGAAAAGAACCGCGCAAAGACCAGGGACTCAGCAGAGGTGAATGCCATGGCTCGCAGGGTAAGTTTGGCGATCATCGGCGCCGGTACCGCCGGTCTGACCGCGCTCAAGGAAGCCCGGCGTTTCACGCAAGACGTCCTGCTCATCAACGATGGCCTTTATGGTACCACCTGCGCGCGGGTCGGCTGCATGCCCTCCAAGGCCCTGCTCGCGCCGGCTCACGCCTTTCACGGGCGCCATTTTCTCGCCGAGGCCGGGGTGACCGGAACCGAGGCCCTCACGGTGGACCTGCCGGCGGTGCTCGCACGCGTGCGAAGCCTGCGCGACCGCTTCATCGCCGGGCCGATCCGGCTTGCCGAGTCCCTCGGCGAGCGCAGCCTGCGGGGCCGACCACGCTTTCTGGACCCGCACACCCTGGAGCTCGGCGGTGAGCGGATCGAGACGGAGGCGACGGTCATCGCCACCGGCAGCCGGCCCATTCTACCGGAGTCTTGGCGAAGGTTCGGCAATCGGGTGCTGACCTCCGATGAGCTCTTCGAGCAGGAGGATCTGATGCCCCGGGTGGCGGTCATCGGTCTCGGGGCCGTCGGCAGCGAGCTCGGCCAAGCCCTGGCGCAGCTCGGCCTGCGGGTAAGCGCTTTCACGCGCGCCACAACGGTGGCGGGGCTCAGCGACCCGCAGGTCTCCCAAGCGCTGGTTCGCAACCTCCGCACGGATATGGAGGTGTTTACGGAAAGCGAGGTGCAGCTCGAGCCCGGCGACTACAATGCGGTGCGCGTGCTCACCGCAGACCGCGCCGTGGAGGTCGACTGGGTGCTTGCCAGCCTCGGGCGCCGCCCCAATCTCGAGGACCTGGGGCTGGAGAACCTCGGCGTGGAGCTCGGGCGCGACGGCATGCCGGTCTTCGACGTGGCCACCCGGCGCATCGGCGACTATCCGATCTACATTGCCGGCGATGTCAACGGCGAGCGCCCGGTCCTGCACGAGGCGGCGGACGACGGGCGGATCGCGGCGTACTTCGCTTTGCATCCCGAGGCGCAATGCCTCACCCGCCGCGCCGCGCTCGGCATCGTCTTCACGGAGCCCAACGCCGCGCGTGTGGGGCGGAGCTACGCCACGCTCGAGAACGAGACGTTCGTCATCGGCGAAGCCGATTTTTCCCGCCAGGCCCGCGCCCTCATGGCCGGGCGCAACGCCGGCTGCCTGCGTGTTTACGTAAGCGCCCCGGACGGGCGCCTGCTTGGTGCGGAAATGGCGGTGCCCGAGGGCGAGCATCTGGCGCATCTACTGGCCTGGGTCATACAGCAGGGGTTCAGCGTCGACGACGTGCTGCAGCTGCCTTTCTACCATCCGGTGGTGGAAGAAGGGCTGCGCTCGGCACTGCAGGCCGCCCGGCGCGAGCTCGGCCGGCACCGTAGGACACCGGACCTGCCCCTGTGCGAGGAGCCGCCCGATTGGGCTTTGGGCGGGAATTGACCGGCGAAGAGTAAACGGCCGCAGTGGGAGGGACGCCGAACCGATCGCGTCTCGGACCCGGCTCTTGGAGGATTTCTGGATATGCATCGACCCAATGTGCAACCCTTCCTGCACGAACCGACTTCGACGTTCTCCTACGTCGTCTGGGACCCGAGCACCCGAGAAGCCGCCGTGATCGACGCGGTGTTGGACTATGACGCCGATGCCGCACGCACCTCCAGCGCGAGCGCCGATCGAATCGTCGAGTTCATCCGCGGCGAGCGGCTCACGGTGACCTGGTTGCTGGAAACCCACGCCCATGCCGATCACCTTGCCGGCTGTGCGTATCTCAGAGCCGAGCTCGGCGCCCGCACGGGCATCGGCGAAGGCATCCGCGCGGTGCAGAACCACTTCAAACAGGTTTTCAACCTGGAAAGTGATTTCGAGCCCGACGGCTCGCAGTTCGGGCATCTTTTCGCGAACGATGAGGTGTTCAGGATCGGCACGTTGGAGGCCCGCGCTATCGCGACCCCCGGGCACACATCGGATAGCTTGACGTATCTGATCGGCGATGCGGCGTTCGTCGGCGATACGATTTTCATGCCCGATGGCGGCACGGCGCGTTGCGATTTCCCGGGCGGGAGCGCGAGCACGCTCTATCGCTCCGTCCAATGCCTGTATCAGCTGCCCGAGCGCACGCGTGTGTTCGTGTTGCACGATTACCGTCCCAATGGCCGGGATTATCGTTGCGAGACCACAATCGGCGAGCAACGGCGCGACAACATTCATGTATCCACCACGGTCGGCGAAGCCGAGTTCGTCAAGCGGCGCACCGAGCGCGACCGCACGTTGACCCTGCCCGCGCTCATCATCCCGGCGGTGCAGATCAATATCCGCGGTGGCGAGCTGCCGCCTGTGGAGCCGAATGGCTTGCGTTACCTCAGGATTCCCCTGAATTCGGCGGGACGCTTCTCGCAGGTCGGCGACTAGCCGCCGCCGGCGTTTGCCGCGGCGCGGATCCACCGTAAACGCCCCGCCCGTGCTGCCGGTGAAGACCAGGGGCGCGGCTCCCCGCGGCTCGCTATTCGATGAATGCCTTGAAGAGCTCGCTAAGCGAGTCCTTCCGGTGCAGCCGCCGGATCGCCTCACCGACGAGCGGCGCTGTTTGCACCGTGGTTATCCGCTTTCTCAGGCTTGCCTCGCCCAACCGGAAAGGCGGAACGGTATCCGAGACAAACAACCGCTCGATCGGGGCAGCGCCGAGCACGCGAGCGGCATCGCCGGTGAAAAGGCCGTGGGTGGCCGCGGCGTAGACCGCCGTCGCCCCGGCTTCGTGACAGGCCGAGGCGGCGCGGGCTAAGGTGCCGCCGGTGCTGATCAGATCGTCGACGATCAAGGCGACACGCCCGCAGACCTCCCCGATCAGCGCGCCGCCCGAGACCGTCTCCTCACTGCGTTTTTTTTCCATGAAGGCCATTGCCGGCGTGTGGCGCAGCTCACCGGCGAGAAGCTCACGCAGCCGCTCGGCACGTTTGTAGCCCCCGGCATCGGGCGAGACGACGACCACCTCGGTATCCCCGACGCAGCGGAGAAGCTCGCGCACGAACAAGACCCCAGCCTCCAAGTGCTCGACCGGTACCCGGAAGGCGTTCTCGAAGGCGGCGATGTTGTGCACGTCCATCGCCACCACCCGGTCAACGCCAACGGACTCCAGAAGCTGCGCGAGGTATCGGCTCGTGACCGGATCGCGCGGCTTGGTGCGCCGGTCCTTGCGCGCATACGGCAGATACGGGATGACCGCCGTGAGCGTCTCCGCCTGCGCGTCGCGCAGCGCCCCAAGGAAGAACAACAGCCGCATCAGCTTGTCGTTGACGCCCTCCTCCGGGTCCTGATAGAGACAGTGCAGCACGTAGACATCACGCCCGCGAATGCTCTGCAACGCCCGGCTCTTGTGCTCGCCGTCCACGAAATTGCGCTCCTCGTGCGATGCCAGTGCGCACCCGAGATACTCAGCGACGCGCTCGCCGTATTTCCGGCTCGCGTTCAAGGCAAACAGCGCGATATCCGCTTCACTCATGATGTCTCCGGTAACAAGGGGCCTGCCTTCAGCATAGGCCGCCAGCATGCCTTCTCCACCTGCGCCCGGCCGCGTAGGGTTCGCGCGGCCCCTCAGGCGGCCGTGATCTCGTCCACTTCCGCCAGGCTCACATATACGATCAGTCCGCGCTTGGCTCCGGCCGCGTCGAGATAGGTGCGCACCTGCTCGCGGTAGCGCCGGCGCACGCGCGGGTCGGGGGCGATATCGCTTTTCCAATCGATTACCGTTTCGATGGCACCGTTCGCATCGAGCGCGAGCGCATCGGCTACCCCCGAGATCAGCGCCTGCGTGCCGGCGCTCCCATCCGTTCGAAGCCGGGCGTAAATCGGCACTTCCGGCAACAGGCGCGGGCGCAGCGCCGCGACGGCCGACAGGCCGAGTGTGCGCCTGACCAGATCGGCGAGCGCCTCGGGTGAGTCGGAGACGGCCAACGAACCCACTGCCTCCGGCGCGAGCTGGGCCAGAAGCTCTGCCGCGCGTGCTCGAAGCCTCCGTGGATCATCGCTCAGCTCGCCCGTCAACACCTCCTCGAGGAGCTTGTGCAGCAGAGTCCCGCGCAGCGCGCCGCCCTCGGCGCCGGACCTCGCTACCGGCCCAGGCGCCGCGAGCACAATCGCCTCATCCTCGCCGCCAATGTCATCGTAATCGTCATCGGAGCCATGCTCACTGGGACGGTGCCAGACGACACGGCGGTGGGCCGCTTGGATGCGCTGCGTTTCGGCGGCGAATACAGCTCGATCCTGGCGGTTGACGGCTTGCGGCTCACGTTTCGGGAGCTCGCTATTCCAGACCCCGGGGTCGAGCGCCGGCAGCTCATCGAGGCGCAGTTCCAGCAGGTCGAACCAGCCGCCCTCCATCTCGCCCGAGCGCGGCAAAACCAGCAATTGCTCGGCCCGCGTGAAGGCCACGTAGAGCAGCCGTAGCTGCTCGCGCCTCTGCTCGGTCTTCTCCTCGTCGAGCGCCTGGATGTAGCGCTCGGGCCGGAATGGACCGAGGTAGTAGTGAATCCATTCGCCGCCGCGCTCGAGCAGCGGTCCGCTTGGCGCGCGGCGCTCGCTCATGGTGTTGACCGGGATGACGATGGGCCACTCGAGGCCCTTGGCCGAGTGCATGGTGATGAGGTGCACCGCTTGCTCCTGGGCGTCCGGCCGGCCCTCCATGGCGGCCTCCGTGTCCTCCCAGCGCTCGCGCATGTCGGCGGCGAAGGCGAACATGCCCCGCGCGGCATACGGCTTGCTCATCTCGAGGAAGAGCTCGACATTCGCCAGCGCGCGCTCGGCACCGCCGGCATGGCGCTGCAGCAGCAATGGGCGTACCCGCAGCTCATCGAGCGCCTTCGCCAAAAGCTCGAACGGGCTCGTGGCGAATGCCTGAGCCGCCAGCGCCTGAAGGCGCACCAGGGTTTCCCGGGCAAGCGCGTGCCTCACGGCGCTCGGCTCGGTGCGCAGCGTCAGCCGTGCGGCGCCGGCCTCCGGACGCGGCAACTGCTCGACGATGTCGAGCAGCTCCTCCTCCGTGAGCCCCACCAGCGGACCGCGCAGCAGCGCGCCGAGGGCGAGGCTGTCGCGGGCATCCGCGAGCACGCGCGTGATGGCGATGAGATCCTGAATCTCCTGACGGCGGAAAAACCCCTTGCCCGCCTGACTGGCGACCGGGATGCCCTGTTCCTCGAGCGCGCGCTCGTAGCGCCAGAGCTCCGTTCCGGAGGGTGCGAGCAGCGCGATATCGCCCGCCCGGCACGGGCGCTGGCGGGCGCCGGTGCGAATCGGGTAGTCGCCGATGAGCCGCCGACAGAGCTCGGCGGCGCGGCGCGCCTCGGCATCGCGGTGCTCGTTCGGGCGCGGCTTCTCGCCGGCACTTGCCACCTCGATGACAAGGCGGGCGACATGCAGACCGTCATCCGGCGAATCCCGCGTCGCTGCCAGTGGCTGGAAGCCCGGCTGACCGTCGGCGGCGAGCGGTGCCGCGAAGCGCTCGTTCACCCAGTCGAGCAATGGTCGATAGGAACGGAAATTGGCGCTTATCTCGAGGATACAGCCGGGGTCCGCCGCCCTGAGCCTTTCCCGGGCGGCGACGTAAGTCGCCACGTCCGCTCCCCGAAAACGATAGATCGCCTGCTTGGGATCGCCGACACAGAAAAGCGCGCCCGGTCGCAGCGTGCGTTCCTGCCACGGCGTCTCGGGTGCGCCTTCCCCGCACAGCCGCCAAAGGATCTCCACCTGCACGGGATCCGTGTCCTGAAACTCATCGACCAGGATATGCCGGTAACGCCCGCTCAGTGCGCTGCGCACGGCCTCGTTGGCCGGGTCACGCAACAGTCGCCGCGCCGTCAGCAGCAAGTCGTCGAAGTCCAGCAACGCCGCCTCGCGTTTATAGGCTTGGTAGCGTTCGAGCAGCGCGTCGAACGCCTCGGCCAATTGCGCGAACGCGGCGCACGCCACCGCCCCCTGCAGCGCCGCGCAGGCGCTTCCGACCGCTTGATAGAGCGCCTCGCCTTCCCGCGAGAACTCCGTGCCGGTCGCCTTGGAAAGCCCACTCGCCACGGCCGCGGACTGCCACTTGCCCTGCCGCCCCCATCTGCGGAAGGCGAGCTGCCGGGTATGCGCGCTGCACCGCGGCGGGGCGCATGCCAGGGTCATCAGCGCCGTCGGGGTAGCGCCGTGCTGCATCGCCTCCCGGTAGGCTTGCACCAGATCGCGCAGCTCATTCACCAAGCTTGCCGTGCTCTCCTCGCTGCAGGGCCGCATCCGTGTCCACTCGGCAAGTGCCGACACCGCCTCTTGCAAGCGCTCGAGCCGTCGCGGCGCCATTGTGACGTCCACCGCCTGTGCCGTTCGGTTGCGCCGGGCGAAGCCCGCGATGCGCTCGAGCTCGGCGGCCGAGTTCGCGCCCGCCGCGGCGACGAAGGCGGCCACCGGGTCGCTCTCGTCCGCCGCATCGAGACGCTCTCTGAGAAAGGCGTCCAGTAAATCCTGCCAAGCGAGGTCCGCAGCCGAGGCATCGAGCACCGCCGCGCCCGGGTCGATATCGGCCTCGACCGGATACGGCCGCACGATCTGTTGGCAAAAGCCGTGGATCGTCGTGGCGGTGAGCTCGCCAAGCCGCTCGCGGGCCGCGGCGAGCCCGGCGCGCTGATTTTCGTTCAGGCCGTGCGGAAAAGCGGCGC
>NZ_JBXWZQ010000178.1:0-14772 GCF_059432795.1 Nitrococcus sp.
AACCAAAGCCGCAGCGGCTTACGGGTTTTCTCCATGATCGTCCCCGCGGTTACCGTCGTCTGATGATGGCAATCCAGGCAGTGCAGACGGTGGCGGCTGATCGCCGAGAGGCGCTCGCCACCACAACGCGAGCACCAAGGCCGTGCGCCCCAGCGCACCGCAATCAGGTACTCCCGGCAGGCCTCCTCAGTGGGGAAGCGCCACTCGAACTCCAACAAAGTCTACGGAAACTCGCGCCAAAGCTGATCCGGGTCCTCTGCACCCATTCTTTGCTCCCAGCTCACAGCAGAAATGCCGTCTAATATACATTAGGTGCTAAGCGGATAGGCATGGTCATCACCTCTAATGGATTTGTCACGGCGGCCGCTGACTTCAATGATTTCGGCCGAGCGATTGAACAAAAATTACGCGGCGAGACTGGCGCGGCCATTAGCATACCGGATCCGCCTCCGCTAGTGCTCTTGGGTACCGGCCTGATGGGCTTGGTGATCCGCCGGCAGCGCTACCGCGCTGCGTAAGCTTTCTCGCCGCGACAAGCAGCGATAACCGTGGCTATCGCTGCTTGTCCCCCCGACTCATCCCGATCGACTCAGTGAGAACCACAGGCCCCAGCCTCAGGCTCCCGCCAAGCACGGACCGGGTCGCCAAGCCACCGGGGTGCATCTCCGCCGTGAGCGTCATTCAAAAACACCCCGCGTCATAAATACTATAAGGTGTGATCTCTATCATATCCCGGCGAGAATCGCCTTCGACTCGTGTTGCACGCGCTACTTTATTCATTCCTGCTTCTGACCGGCAGCGTGCTGCTCACTTCCTGCTCGACGCTGCCGAATGTCGACCACCCGAGGCACTCGGCTCACGGGGGGGACGCTGGATTCTACGGTGCCCAAGGCCCACTCAGCCGCGCGCAGAGCGAAGCCATCATCGCCAGGCTCGAGCGCGAGTCGCCGGGCAGCGATTGTATCCTGAGGCGACATTTGGCAATCGAGCGGGCGATCACCGCAAACGCGCTGGTCCTTGTCAACAGAGCCACCCTGCTCGTCGACGGGCCTGCGACCTACGCGGCCATGTACGACGCCATCAGAAAGGCCAAGCACAACGTCAACCTCGAGACTTTCATCCTCGAGAATGATCCGCTCACCCGGACGCTAACCGAGCTGCTGATCCGCAAGCGCTCCGAGGGAGTAGAGGTCAACCTGATTTATGACGCCGTGGGCGCCATCGGTACTCCGGCGGCATTTTTCGAGCGCCTGCGCGCCGCGGGCATCGAGCTGTTGGAGTTCAATCCCGTCAGTCCACTGAACCCCGACACGCTTGCGCGCATCAATAACCGCAACCACCGCAAACTGCTCATCGTTGACGGCAGAATCGTCTTCACGGGCGGGGTCAACCTGGGCTCGGAGCTCAGCGGCTCGGGATCCAGCGCCTCACAGGAAAGCGAGCGGGGGCTGTCGTGGCGGGATACCAATGTGCGGATCGAAGGCCCGGTGGCCTCCGAGTTTCAGAGAGCCTTTCTCCGGCACTGGAAAAGTCAGGCCGGGCCCGCGCTTGCAGAGAGCGAGTATTTCCCCCCGGTCCGGCCGAGCGGCGCGCATATCGTACGGGCGATCGCAAGCCGCGCGGACGCGCCCGTGCCGCTGATCTATTCCACGCTGATCTCGGCAATCCGCAGCGCCAGCCGCAGGATTCATATCACGGGGGCCTATTTCGCGCCCAATCCTCATTTCGTGCGGGCACTCAAGGACGCGGCGCGGCGTGGGGTCGAGGTGATCCTGGTCCTGCCGCAACACAGCGATTCCTGGCTTCCGCTTGCGGCCGGGCGTTCGCACTACACCGCCTTGCTGGAGGCGGGGATTTCGATCTACGAGCGCCAGGATTACGTCCTGCACGCCAAGACCATTATGATCGATGATGTTTGGTCTACCATCGGGTCCAGCAATCTCGATTGGCGCAGCTTCCGCCACAACGATGAAATCAACGCCGTCATTCTCGGACGTGACTTCGCCGGGCAAATGCAAACACTGTTCGAGGACGACCTGAAGCATTCGAAACGCATCACGCTGGCTCAATGGCGCCAGCGCTCGCTTTGGGCGCGAATCAAGGAAGCGCTTGCCCGTTTTTGGGACTGGTGGCTGTAGCAGAAAAGCCGGCAGCGGCTGCTGCTCGATTAGCCGATCCGAGCGGTAGCGGTTCAGGGAAACTCGCACGCGGCTTTGCTGGGGGGCGCCGTATTTGAATTCCGTTTTCTTTGCTATCGTCTTGGTCTCTTTCGCCTTCGCCGGTTGGGGCCAGATCACTGGAAGCAGCGCCAGCATGCAGGCGCTGAGTCAGGGCATGATCGATTCCGCAGCAGGCGCCGTGGAATTGGCGATCGGCCTCATCGGGGTCATGGCCCTGTTCCTGGGCTTGATGAAGGTGGCGGAAGCCGGAGGCTTGCTCACCATCATCGCACGGCTCATCAGCCCATTGATGAGGCGGCTGTTTCCGGAGGTGCCGCCGGAGCACCCGGCGATGGGCGCCATGATCCTCAACTTCTCGGCCAATGCCCTGGGGCTGGGCAATGCCGCTACCCCATTCGGAATTCGGGCGATGCAGGAATTGGATCGCCTGAATACCAAACCGGGCGTCGCCACGGACCCGATGGTGTTGTTCCTGGCCATCAACACATCCAGCGTGACGCTGCTGCCGACGGGCGTCATCGCGCTGCGCGCCTCCGCCGGCTCCCATGATGCCGCCGGAATCCTGCCGACTACGCTGGTCGCGACCCTGACCGCCACCGCGGTAGCCGTCGTGGCGGCCAAGCTTTACCGTTCGCTTACACCGTTCGCGAGCGCGCCCGTGTTGAACGAGACCCATCGCATTGACCCGGCGCCGGATTCCAAGCCCGCCGAGGCCGCGGAGACGGCCATTAAGCATACGGGCGAACCCTATCCGTTGTGGATTTCCGCAGTGGCGCTCGGCGCCCTTGCCGCCCTGATCCCGCTCACGATCGTCTTCGGCCAAGCGCTTTCGGCATGGATCATCCCCCTGCTGTTCGTAGGCTTTCTGACGTTCGGCATTCTCCGCCGGGTTCCGGTCTACGAGACCTTCGTCGAGGGCGCCAAAGACGGATTCTGGGTAGCGGTGCGAATTATCCCGTATCTGGTAACCATTCTGACAGCCGTCGGCATGCTCCGCGCCAGCGGCGCGCTCGAGGCCATGATCGATCGTCTCGGGCCGTTGACGGAAATGGTCGGGCTGCCGGCACAAGCGCTGCCCATGGCCTTGTTGCGGCCACTGTCCGGTTCCGGCGCCTACGGCATCCTGGCTTCCATCATCCAGGATCCCGCCATCGGCCCGGACAGCTACATCGGTTATCTGGTTTCGACCCTGCAGGGCTCGACCGAAACCACCTTCTATGTCCTCGCCGTCTATTTCGGCGCCATTCAAATTCGGCGCATACGCCACGCGCTCGCCGCCGCCCTTACCGCTGACCTTGCCGGCATTTGCGCCGCGGTGGCCATCTGCTCATATCTTTATCGGTAACAAGGTTCTCCGCAGAAATTGGAAAAATTGATTCTCACCGAATGGCGACAGCATGGGAAAGGCCCTATCCCATATTCCGGCCCAGATTAAAGCTGTTATTAACGTATTGTACAAGCGGCAATCCGACTATCAGCGATACTTACATGGCTGGGTTTGACTCCGTGCGACCTGGTATCCCTGTTGAAATGCCGCAGTCAAATCACCGCCGCTAAGAGAATCATCATACGCCGAAGGCATTGGCTCTCGCCGTTCCCCTTCTCTACCGCACTCGTCCGCGAGACCAATATCGTATCCGACCCTATAGGCTTCATCTACCGAAGGCCGAGATGAGTCGCCGCAACCGGCGATGACGGTCACCGTAACCAACAACGCCGCGTGGCTTATTCGTCCCATATTGCTCGTTCTCTAACCATGCCTCGCGTAGTGTTCTAGGAACCTAACGCCATTGTATAAGAAGTGCATAACGCCTCTGACGAGTCGGGCGATCAGCGGACGCGAACTGCATGAGTTCCTTATGCATTGACAAGTTCTTCGTTGACTTGGCGAATTAATGCTGTTTCCTCAAGAGAAAAATGACTCATAAGGAAGCAGTAATTAGTAACTGCCCTATCAAGCAGTTCCTTTGCTTCTGACTCCGCATCAAACAATATAGGCCCGCTCCTGTGCTTTGTGTTGTTCTTGGCACGATTCATCAGATTGGCAATGGCCTTAACGTCGCCCTTGGATTTAAACCCGGATAACTTGACGGTTGCAGCCTTCAAACTCGCATACGAGGAGGTACCACCAACCTCCTCAACGTACCCGCCCAACACCTCTTCTGCAGCTCCCGCAAGATGCAGGCTGGCGAAATACGAATCGCCTTCGTAATATAGGCGCAAACTTTGGTTAAGTAATTCGCAGGCTACATGAAGCTTATCGAGATCGCTCACACGCTCCCTCCTTGATGCATTACGGAGTAACTTTTTCCTATGATTCGCGTCGGCCTGAGACAAACAAACCGAACGCGCCTTAAGCAAGCCGGATGCCCGGTGGCCAATTTTGGTGCTTAATCTCATGCTCGCTCACCGTCAAATTTGCTCGGTGGCACCAAGCAACGCAGCCGTCGAAGCTAACCTCCGATAACAATAATGCAGTTCATTCAAAATTGTCGTATCTAAACAACACTTCGTAAGACAAAGGCGAATCCAATTGCTGCACGAGCAAAGGCACTGTTCTCCATACAATTCAATGCCATGTTTCGCACAAGCTAATTTACCGCCTCTATATCGGTGACGCAGGTTTGGGATTTATCAGCGCTCACAGCTCGTCGAGGATGGCGCCGATGCCCTGATACGCCAAGGCGAGCTCCTCGCTTGTGATGCAGTACGGCGGCATCAGGTAGAGCACGTTGCCGAGCGGGCGCAGCAGCAGACCGCGCTCGAACGCCTTGCGTTTGATTGTGCCGGCCACCTGATTCAAATAGCCGGGGCTGTCAGGCGTTTTGACGTCCATGGCGGCAATGGTGCCGGTGACCCGAATTTTATCGAGCTTGGGATGCTCGCTCAGTTCCGCCAAGTGCGCGAGATGCGCCCGCTCCAGCGATTGGAACGAGGTCGCGCTTTGCTCGAGCAGCGCCAGAGTCGCGTTCGCGGCGGCGCAGCCGAGCGGATTCGCCGTATAGCTGTGGCCATGAAACAGGGTCTTGGCCGGATCCGAGCTGACGAACGTCTCATAGAGAGGCTCACTGCAGATCGTCACCGCCAAGGGCAGAAACCCGCCGGTCAGGCCCTTGGCGAGGGCGATCACATCCGGCTCCACACCGGAGCGCTCGCAGGCGAACCACGCACCCGTCCGGCCAAAGCCGGTCATCACCTCATCGAAGATGAGCAGCGTATTATGCTCGCGTGACAAGCGGCGCAGGGCTTGCAGAAATTCCGCACGGCACATGCGCATCCCACCGGCACCCTGCACCAGCGGCTCGATGATGATTCCCGCGTAGCGCCGGGGGTTTTGCTCCAGAAGCTGCGTCAGACGGCGCAGCGTCACGGCTTCTCTGGCTTCTACCTCGCTGTCTCCGCGCCAGGTCACCGGGTACGGCACGCACTCGACCGGGAAGAGCAGCTCTTTGAAAACATCCGTGAACACGGAGCGGGCGCTGACCGACATGGCTCCGAACGTATCACCGTGATAGCCGCCATCGAAGCAGATGAAGGATTCGCGTTTCTCGCCGCGATTGGCCCAATATTGCCAAGCCTGCTTGATGCCTACCTCCACCGCCGTGGAACCGTTATCCGAATAGAAAATCCGGTTCAATTGCCCAGGCAATTTCCCGGCGAGGGTTTCCGCCAGTTGCTCCGCCGGCTCATGCGTAAAGCCGGCGAAAATGACGTGCTCCAGGCGTCTTGCTTGTGCATGAATGGCGTCGGCGATTTCGGGCCTGGCGTGACCGAGCACATTGACCCACCAGCTCGATATCAAATCCAGAAGCTGCTCGCCTGTCTCCAGCTCGATCCAGGCGCCCTTACCGGAGTTCACCTTGAGCGGCGTTGGCGCCCCGCCGATCGGCGTGAACGGATACCAAAGATTGGGGTGGGAAGCTGATTTTTTTTCTGGCATAAAGCAATCGAATCTCACTGCTCGGCCGCGAATATTTTATCGAAGGCGTACTGCAACGTATTCGGCTCGATCGCAGTCAATTGATCGACTCTCCCGATAACCGGAATTTTTCCATAGTGCTCGATTGCCTCGCGATTTATTTCATTCTCCGGGCCGTTCATAATGACGCCGGCGATGGGTATCGCGTATTGGCGAAGCGCTTCGATGGATAACAAAGTGTGATTGATTGTACCAAGGCTAGTGCGTGTGACCAAAATGGCGGGAAGCGCTAAATAGGCGATCAGCTCGATCATCAAATGCGTGGAATTGATCGGCACCATCAATCCGCCCGCTCCCTCGACGATGATTCTCTCCTCCGGCGGTGCCGTGGGAAGCGTGAAGTCCTGCAAATGAATGCTCAAACCGTCCATTGCCGCTGCGGCATGGGGCGATAACGGCGCGTTCAAGCGAAAGCGCTCTGATGCGAAATAGCGATCGGGAAGCCGCGTGACGCGCTTCACGAATTGCGTATCGGTCTCCGCTTCGAGGCCGGATTGAATCGGTTTCCAGTAGCGCGCCCGCAACCCGAGCGTCAGCATCGCCGATACAACGGTTTTTCCGATCCCCGTGTCGGTCCCGGTGACGAAAAAGCGTTTCGGTAGCGGCAGACGATCATTCATCTCGGACCCGGCGATCGTTCTCGCGTCTCACTTCGCAATGCGGGCTCCAGTATCGCCCAGCATTGACCCGTATGGGAAAACGGCAACGCATGACCCGCTGCTTCGATTTCATGGTATCGGGCACGACGGCCGAACGTAGCGCATAGCGCCCGACCTTGCGCGACGGGTACGATCCGGTCCTCCGTGCCGTGCAGCAGGAGCACACGTGGCACTTTTTCGAGTTCCGCCGGCGCGATTTCGCTTTCACCCAGCACGAGCAGATCCTCAGCCAAGCGCTCTCGGGCAAGCGCATTTTTCACGCAGTGCTCAGAACGCGCCGGATGATAGCAACGTTGCATGAAGCGTTTGATCACGGCCTCGGGCGAGTGCGCGAACTGCTCCTGCATGCGTTGCAGGATCAGGCGCGACTTTTTCTCTAACCGTGGCGTTTGCCGATGGAAGCTCAGAAAGCCGTTGAATATCACCAAGAGATCACAAGAGTTCAACTGCCGCGCCGGGCAAAGATGGAGTCCGTAGGAATGCGCGAATATGACTTTTTGCGTATTCGCAAAGCGGAATACGGGATCGCGAGGTGCTCCGTAATAGCCTCGATCGAAGGCCTGCAACCGGCAAGAATCCCCCAGATAAGGCGACCACGCATCCCAGGCCTTCGCGTCGAACCCCCAACCATGGAAGGCGAGTATTTCAGTATCCAGCGTCAAGCCAGCCTCGCAGGGTCTGCAAAAGATAATCGACGTGCTCCGGGGTATGGTGGCTCGACAAGGCAATGCGTATCCGCGATTTGCCTGCCTCCACCGTGGGCGGGCGAATCGCCGTGGCCAGTATTGCGTTTTGCTCGAGCCAATGGGAGAGACTCAACGTTCGTTTTTCATCGCCGAGCATGATCGGAATGATCTGCGTGCTCGAGCTAAGGGTGTCGAAACCCATCCCGTTCAGTTTTTCACGCACGCGATCGCAAAGCCGATGCAGGTAGTCCCGTTCGCCTTCCAATCGGGGCACGAGCTCGAGGGCGGTTTCAATCGCTCCGATAACCGGCGGCGGCAACGCGGTGGTGTATATCAACCCCGGGCAGAAATTGATCAGGAAATCCTTCACGCTCCTGTCGCAGAGCGCGAAGGCGCCGAAGCTGCCATAGGCTTTGCCGAACGTGCCGAGCACGAGGTCGATGCCGCCTTTGTGCGCCGTCAAGCCCAGGCCGCGTTCCCCCCAGACGCCGACCGCATGGGCATCGTCGATGATCAAAAACGCATCGTGCTCCTTTGCCAGCGCCACCAGCCCGTCCACATCGGCGCGGTCGCCGTCCATACTGAACACGGATTCCGTGACAATCAGGATCCTGTCGAATCGCCCGCGCGCGTCTTTCAGGCGGCTTTCGAGCGCCGCCAGATCCCGGTGTCGATAGCGCCTGAAGGTCGCCCGGCTCAGCATCGCCCCCTGGATCAGGCTGTTGTGGCTGAGCTTATCCGCCAGCACGAGCGAGTCGCGACCGGCCAGGGCGGCAAGCAGGGTGCAATTGGCCTGAAAACCGGAATTGAACAGCAGGGCCGATTCACGCTCGTACAGGCGCGCGAGCATCTCCTCCACGCGGGTGTGGATATCGTACGTGCCGCATACGAGGCGCGAGCCGGTGGCCCCGGCGCCGTGGCTGTAGGCGTGGCGCGCGGCTCCCTCCCGCAGCTTGGCGTGGCGTGACAGGCCGAGGTAATCGTTGGAGCAGAAGCTCAGCATACGCCGGCCTGCCTTGTAGACGATCACCGGGTCGCGGGAATCGGGTATCAGCGGCTGCAGCGCACGCAGCTGCTCGTTTTCATTACGCGCCGCCAGCGCACGCTCGATGAAACCGTATTTGCGCATGGGTGATGTGTTCTCGTTGCCGCGCGATGCCCTGCCTGTGGCTCCCCGGGCCCGAACCGTGAGGCGAGCGACCGGGAACTCGCGCCCGTCGGCGACCGGCAAACCCCCAATCGCCTCAGCGCACCGCGGCACGGGCCTCGAGCGCATCCGCCAACGCTCGCGTGACCGGTCCGAACGGGTATTGCCACCGATTCAAGGCCACCACCGGCCAGATCCCGACCACGGAATTACAGACGAAAACCTCCTCGGCCTGCCCCAGGTCGGGCAGGCGGAGCTCCGCCTCCCGGCAGGACAGCGCCCGTTGCGCGGCCAGCTCAAGGATAATCTCCCGCATCACGCCGGCCACACCGCTTGTGCTCAACTCCGGTGTCAGCAGAGCCCCGCCCCGGACGATGAAGAGGTTGGTCATCGTGCCTTCGATCACCCGATCCTGGCAATCGAGCATCAAGCCTTCCGGAAAGCGAGTCTCGTCACGCCACTCCATGCGCGCCAGCACCTGCTCGAGGCGGTTCAGATGCTTGAGCCCGGCCAACGCCGGATTGATTGCCAAGCGCGTGCGACAAACCCGTAACCGTACGCCTTCCCGGGCACGCGGCTGCGCATGGGCAGGCCAAGGGTAACGCAGGACAAAGTGACGGCCGGGAGCGTGCGGGTCGGGACGGTAACCGCGCCCCCCGACACCGCGGGTCACGATGAGCTTGATGATTGCCCGTGACTGCCCGGCTGCGCAAGCGCTGATCTCCTCACGCAGCGGCCCGGCCTCGGGCGCCGCGATGTGCAGCCGTGCGCAGCCGGCCTCCAGGCGGCGCAAATGGTAAGCGAGCCACGGGATCCGCCCGTCCCGTACCGCCATCGTCTCGAACAGACCGTCGCCGTACTGCAGCCCGCGATCGCGCGGATCGAGCGGCGCCGGGGTGGGAATCCGCCGCTCACTCACCGCTGCACCGCCCCGCCCCTGGTTCGAGGGCGAGAATGAGGCCACGAGCCTTCGCCCGTGTCTCCGCCAGCTCTCTGTTCGGCACCGAGTCGACGACGATGCCGCCGCCGGCGCGGAAGCTCAGCGTCTCGCCGCAGCGCTGCATCGTGCGAATCAGGATGTTGAGGTCCATGCTGCCGTCGCGGTTGAGATAACCCATCGAGCCCGTATACGCGCCGCGCGCGGCCTGCTCCAGCTCGGCGAGTATCGCCATGCAGCGGATTTTCGGGCAGCCGGTGATGGTTCCGCCCGGGAAAACGGCCCGGATGACCGCACCCGGGGATACGCCGGGGGCGAGACGTCCCCGCACGTTGGAGACGATATGGTGGACATGCGCATAGGACTCCAAAGTCATCAGCTCATTGACCTCGATCGAGCCGGGTTCGCAGACGCGGCCCAGATCGTTGCGTTCGAGATCGATCAGCATGACATGCTCGGCGCGCTCCTTGGGATGGGCGAGCAACCCTCGACCGCTGTCGCGGTCCCGCTCGGGATCGCGGTGCCGCGGTCGGGTCCCGGCGATCGGGCGCGTCTCGACCACCCTGCCGCGCACGCGCACGAGCCGCTCCGGAGACGAGCTGATCACCGCGCGATCGCCCCAGGTGGCCAGGCCCGAAAACGGCCCGGGATTGGCCCGGCGCAGGCGTCGGTAGAGGGCGCTCGAGGCTGCCTCCGCGTGCAACCGGCCGCACCAGCGTCGCGATAGATTCACCTGGAATACGTCGCCGTCGCGAATGTAGCGTTTCAGGCGGCCAACCGCATCGAGGTAGCGCGCTCCCGGCTCCTCCGCTAATGCGCCGGCGAGTATGGGAGATTCGCTCGGCGGCGCTCGGCGAGCGGCGATCGCACGGAGATCGCCCTCGATCCACTCCAGCAGATCGTCGCGGCCCGGCTCGGCGACGAGCCAGGTGCGCCCATCCTGGTGGTCGCGAACAACGGCCGCGGGAATGCGGGTGGCGACCGCGGCTGGCAGCGCCGAGTCATCCTTGGGCAATTGGAGAATCGGCTCGATCTCTGCCGCCAGCTCATAGCCGAGAAACACAAACCATCCGCCGGTGAACGGCAACGTGGGAGCCGGCGACGCGTCGAGAAGCCGCGCCTCGCGCGTCCACCAGGCATCCAGATTTTCCAGAAAGCCCGCTCCGGGCGCGTCGATCGGACCGGATAGCTGCCCATCCGCAGCGAGCGCGAGCGTTTGCCCTGGAAACGCGAACAAAATATCGTAGCGACCCTGAGCGGTGCCCGTAGCGGCGCTTTCCAACAGGTGCGGATAGCGCTCGGGACGATGGATATGCAGATCCAACAGGTCCACCGCCTCGGAGAACGGTCGGGCGAGAGCCGGCGGCGCAGTCCCCTTCATCGACATCCAATCCTTTCTACCCTGAGCGTGCGCTAGCTTAACAGGCCCAAGCGCGCGCTCTGATCCAACGGTCGGCGTGCCCACGAACCCGGGTTGTCTACCGAGTTTTATGGCTCACGCGGCCGCACGGCTCTCTCACCGTTCGCGGCCACCCGCGTCCGGCCATAGCGGTCCATCAGCGGGGTGACGGAAACGCCGTGCACGACGATGGACAGCGCGACCACGATCAGGGTGATCGACAGGATTCTCAGCGCAACCGGCTCGGGAAGGCCATGTTGGATGGCGTACATCAGATAATAGAGCGAGCCGATACCGCGCACCCCGAACCAGGCCGCATAGGGCTTCATATGCGGCTTCACCGCCGCGCCGAACAGCCCCAGGTAGACCGAGAGCGGACGCGCCACCAAAAACACGAACGCCGCGGTCATGACCGCCTCCCACGTCCAGGAATTGAGAAACAAGCTGCCGCCGAGCAGCAGAATCAGCGCCACCTCAGAGAGGCGTTCCAATTGTTCGTTGAATCGCAGCGAGCGGTGAGCCATCAGTTCCTGGTCAGTGGCTTGGTCCTGCGGCTCGGCCATCGGCCGGAACACTTGCCGTCGCTCCGTCTGGCGCAAAGTCACGGCCGCGGCGAACACCGCCAGGAAGGCGTAGGCGGAGATCGCCAAGGCAATGCCGTTGGCCAACGCGATCAGGCCGAGGCCGAGAAAATCATCCATGAACACGGTTTCGCTGCGCCAGCGGCGCAGTAATCGGACACAAAGCACCAGTCCCCAGCCCAACACCACTCCCACCGCGACCCCGGCGGCGCTCGCCCACAGGACATCCACCAACAGCCAGCGGCCACCGGAGCCGATGTCGTGCAGACCGAGCAGCCCCAAACCCAGCATAACGAAGGGAAATGCGGTGCCGTCGTTCAATCCGGCCTCGCCGGTCAGGCTGAAACGCAGGCGGTCGCGGTCCCCGGGCCGCTTGACCTGAACATCGGTGGCCAGCACCGGATCCGTCGGGGCCAATATGGCCCCGATCAATACCGCCGCCCCCCATGAAAAATTCAGGCCATAGTGGGTAAACACCGCTACCAGTCCGACGCCGACCACCATGGAGAGCGTCGCCAGACGCAGAGGTATGCGCCAGAGGCTGGCGCGGATAGGGAGCTGGAGCTTGAGACCCGAGGTATACAGCGAGATGAGCACCGCAGCCTCGGTGAGGATTTCCAGCCACGCCGATTGTTTGAGCGGATTGAAATGAAACAGGTGGAAGACGCTCGGGCCGATGACCGCGCCGACGATCAAATAGAACAGCGCGGAAGTCACCGGCATGCGCCTGATGCGCGAGGCGAGCAGCCCCATCGACAGCAGGATGACGCCGATCAATAGATACCACCCGGTGGCCGTCATTGGAACGAATCCCGTTCAGTCACCACGCGATTGGCGAGCTCCCCAGGGCTTACGCATAACACCCTCGAAACGATCCCGAGAGCAGTTCTCGAAGGAAAACACGGCGACACGCCTTTGCCGCGCGCCGGCGGCGAACGCCGCGGAATAAATCCCACAACGAATCAGGCAATCGTTCATGTAGAGTAGTTTCGTGATGATTCCGCACGGGCATTCGGGTAATTGGAGGTCGCGATGAGCGAGGCACGCAACGCTGTGCCCATTGAGGTCTACTTCGACTACATCTGTCCCTTCTGCTATGTCGGCAATGCGCGGCTGCAGCGCATCGCCCGGCGCTATCCGCTCGCCGTGCACTATCGCTTCGTGGAGATCCACCCGGACAATCCACCGCAGGGCCGCCCCTTGTCCGAGCTCGGCTATCCCCCCGGGCAATGGCGGCGCATGATGGACAATCTCAAGGCCCTGGTGAGCGAGGAGGCGCTATCCATGGCGGAGCGAACCTTCACGACCAATTCACGGAAAGCGATCCTGCTCGCGCAGGCGACAGCGGATGAACGGCCGGCGGCCTTTCCCGCTCTTAATGAAGCGCTTTTCCATGCCTACTTTGCCGAGGGGCGGAATATCGGGGAAGAAGCCGTGCTGCGCGAGCTGGCGCAGCGCCACGGGATCGAGGACCTGCTCGTAGCGGCTTGGCAAGACGCCCGGTACCGACAGCGTCTGCTCGAGCACGTGGAGGCCGCCGCACGGATCGGCTTGACCGGGGTTCCCACCATCGTGGTCGCCGAGCAGCCTTTTTCCGGGGCGGTATCCATGGAAACACTCGAAGAAGCGTTACGCCGCGAATACCTTTGACGGCCTGAAACCCAGGTGATGCAAACGCGAGTCCCTTCCTTGAACTGAACAGCAACTTACGGCGTCCGGTCCCCGCCCAGTTGAAACCAGGCCGCAGGCCGCGCGGCTGCTACGCGGCCTCGAAAATGCCCGCCGCCCCCATGCCGGTACCGACGCACATGGTGACCATCCCGTAGCGCAGACCCCGCCGACGCAGGCCGTGCAGCACCGTGGCCGTGCGAATGGCACCGGTGGCGCCGAGCGGGTGACCGAGCGCGATAGCGCCGCCCAACGGGTTCACTCGCTCCGGGTCGAGATCCAGCTCGCGGATCACCGCCAGGCTCTGCGCCGCGAATGCCTCATTGAGCTCGATCCAGTCGAGCTGATCCTGACGCAGTCCGGCGCGCTCGAGTGCCTCCGGAATCGCCAGCTTGGGAGCGATCCCCATGATCTCGGGCGGTACCCCGACGACGCTGTATCCGACCCAGCGGCCCAGCGGTTCGATGCCCAGGCGCTTCACCATCCGTTCGCTCATGACGACAACCGCTCCGGCCCCATCGCTCGTCTGAGAGCTGTTGCCGGCCGTCACCGAGCCCTTCGCCGCGAACACCGGGCGCAGCTTGGCGAGGACTTCCGCCTTGGTACCGGGCCGCGGTCCCTCATCGGTATCCACCACCTGCTCGCGGATCGCCACGCTCCGGCCGTCAGCGGAGGGCGCCCGGTGTTGCACCGTATAAGGCCGTATCTCGTCGCGCCACTCGCCGCTGTCGATGGCCTGCAAGGCACGCTGATGACTCTGCACGGCGAAGGCGTCCTGATCCTCGCGCGAGACCTTCCAGCGCTCGGCTACCTGCTCGGCGGTCAGGCCCATGCCGAAGGCGATACCGACGTTCTCATCCTGCTCGAATATTGCCGGATTGAACGAGGGCTTGTTGCCCATCCAGGGAATGGCGCTCATGCTCTCGGCGCCACCGGCGATGATGCAATCCGCCTCGCCCAGTCGCACCCGATCGGCCGCCATGGCAATCGTCTGTAATCCCGAGGCACAGAAGCGATTGACGGTGGCGCCCGGCACCGAGTCCGGCAGGCCGGCGAGCAAGGCACCCATGCGCGCCACGTTGAGCCCCTGCTCGGCCTCGGGCATGGCACAACCGACCAACACGTCCTCGACCGCTGCCGGCTCCAAGCCGGGGACCGTTTCCATGACCCCGCGCAGTACGTGGACCAAAAGATCATCCGGCCGGGTGGAGCGGAACACCCCACGCGGAGCTCTGCCCACGGGCGTACGCACCGCTGCTACGATAAAGGCATCCTGAATCTGTGCCGCCATGGCCTCCTCCTGGATCAATTACGCAACGGCTTGCCGGTCTTGAGCGTATGGACGATCCGCTCCCGCGTCTTGGGGTTGTGCAGCAGCGCCATAAATCCCTCCCGCTCGAGATGCAGCAGCCAATCCTCGGATACGCGAAGCCCGGCGTCCACCTCGCCACCGCAGAGCGCGGTCGCCAATCGCGCGGCGACCTCGTAATCGTGCTCCGATATGAAGCCGCCGGAGCGCATGTTGACCAAAAAGGC
>NZ_JBXWZQ010000179.1:0-5991 GCF_059432795.1 Nitrococcus sp.
TTCAAAATGCAAAGCTCCCCCGCGGGGGGGGTGTGCGGCGCGAGCCCGGGCCGCGGGGGTCGCTTGGTGGGGCGCGCCGCTCTTCAGGCGGGCGCGGGGGTCGGAGGCGGCCCACGGCAGGGAATTCTTTACTTCACCTCGATTTTGCGCCGGCGGGCTTCCTTGACCTTCGGCAGGCTCAGCTCAAGAATACCTTCATTGAATTTGGCCTCGGCCTTGTCGGGGTCGACGTCACAGGGCAGCGCGACGGTCCGCGCGAACGCGCCACTGGCAATCTCGCAACGGTAGTAATCGCCCTTCTCCTCCTTTGTCTCGCGGGAGCTCTGGCCCTTGATCGTCACGGTAGTGTCGGTCACCGAAACGTCCAGGTCCTTGCGCTCGACACCCGGGATCTCGGCGCGTACCAGCAGCTCGCTGTCCCGGTCGACGACATCGACTTTCGGCAGGCGCGGCTCCACAGAGGCAAGGCGATCCCAAAGCGGGCGCTCCCCGCCCCAGCGCAGCCGCTGCATCCAGCCCCGGTCAAAAAGATTCTCGAGCATCCGCTCGAATTCCTCGAACGGGCTCAGCGCCCGCGAGGCCGGCGTGGCTTCCTTGGTAGCGGGGGTGATTTCCCTGAGCTTTTCCTCGGCCATGGCGCTTACTCCTGAGTTTTCGCTAGACCTTCGGGTTGATGACTGACCGTGTGGCACAACCGTCCGTTCAGGTTTTTTGGTGTACCACGCATAAAGGCTAAGACGCGCCGGGCCGAATTACGTTGACATACGTCAACTTGGTGGTCGTATTTAGAAATCGCGCCGGTTCCGCGCTCCTTAGCCTGCCGTTCGCTCTCTGTCCGAGACGTTCGTTTGATGCGGTTCAGGCCGCATGCTGCGCTTGGATAGAACACTTGACTTGCGGCGCCATCCGGTGCCCGGGCAGCGGGGACAACATTCGGCCGGAATTGGAGCTTCTTCAGTGAACTGGCGCAATGCCCTGCAACCGGTGGAACGCGTGGTAAGGCGACCGTCAGCCGCGGAACGGCACATCGACGCGCTTGAAGTGCCAGGAGATACCAATGGCGATGACCGCCAGCACCACATAAGCGAAGAAACCACCCGCATAGCCCGCGCTGCCCAGGGCATCCACGGTGGCACCGAGCATTAGCGGAATGAGGAAGCCGCCGAAAGCCCCCAAGCCGCCGACCAGCCCCGCGGCCCCACCCACCGCTTCGGGCACGTATTTGGGTACCATTTTGAACACCGCGGCATTGCCCACGCCCATGCCCAGCCCGATCAGCGCCTCGCCGAGCAAGTTGATCCAAAAGTGCACGATGAAGGTAAGCAGCAAAGCCCCCGCGAGCACCACGCTGAAGGCGAGAAGGGCCGTGCGCTCGCCGCCAATCCGCTCTGAGAGTACGCCGCCATAGACGCGGATGGCTGCGGCGAGCAGGGAGAATCCGACCCCACCTAGGAGGCCGGCGGTCTCAATGCTCATGTGGTGAAGATTGATCCAGTAGATGGGGAACCAGGCAGTGAGCGCGAGGAAGCCGCCGAAAGAGGTGAAATAGAGTGCGACCAGTCCCCAGGTGCGGGGGTCCTCCGCTGCGGTAATGACCGCCTGCCACACGGCTTCCCGGGGGAAGAGCTCTTGGCCATGCGCAGTGGCGATCTTGCGACTCGCCTCGGGCGAGGCACCCTGCTTGCGAAGCTGGAAATAGTAAGCGTCGCGTGCCCACGCGGCGTAAACGAGTGTGCCGAAGAGCAGAAACAGGAACCAGGCAAGATAGGATCCGGCGAGCCCCCAGGTCGCTATCGCAAAAGGTAGCGCCAAGGTAAAGAGACCGGGGGCGAGGTTGCCCAGACCGCCGTAGGCGCCCAAAACGGTCCCCTGGCGGCGTTGCGGGTACCAATAGGATACCTGGGGTATGCCGACCGAAAAGGAGGCGACCCCGAAACCGCTCAGCAACCCAAAGAAAACAATAATGGGATACTGGCGAACCGTGATCTCAGGCACCGCATAAAGGATAAAGACCAATCCCCACATACCGAGCAGCGAGAGTCCCAGCAAGGTCAGCATCGGCAGGCGCCCACCCACCCGGTCCACCCAAGCACCGAAGGGAATGCGGGCCAATGAGCCCATCAACTGCGGGGCGGCCACCAGCAATCCCAGCGCCACGCCGCTGAGCTGCATCTGTTCCTGGAAGTACTTAGCCGCCGGACCGTAGAGCGAGACCGCGGCAAAGCCGATGAAATACCCCCAGGTGCCCATCATGAGGCCCGTCATAGGCGAGCCGCGCAGCCTATACTGCGGCTGGGAAGCATCCGTTGCAGGCTTCGTCATGAGTGCCTCCTTGTGTTTGAAACGTCCTTCCCTTGGGTCAAAGCCAAGCTCGACAACGATTGTAATGTGACTTGCCCCTCTGATTAGGGCAATTTTTACCAGTTCAGCCCCTGATTTTGGCCCCCTCCCCCGTATTGGGACTGCCTTTGGGGAGAAAATCCGGCCTCTTACTTTGATCCCGAATGCGGCTCCTACCACGTCCCGGAAACGCCACGTCGTGTACCGCAGCTCCGGGTTCTCTTCCGCTTCTGCGCTCACCTCTCCGGGTTCCAGGAAATCTATCCCTTGGCGCCGCTAGCGGATTTATCTGCGATCACCTCGGCATGCGTCGGGCAAATGTATCGGCCTGGCGAGGCCGACCGTTTGGCTAGCGGGGAAAGTCTCGGCTACAGGGATCATGGGCATATCGCCATAGTGCCGGATTGAACATGGCTGTGATACGAACGAACGCTCCATGGGCCTAAGCTCCTATGGATGGGAGACGGCACCGCACTCCGGCACAAGACCGGGGCGGTTCCGCCGCGAATAATGGAATGCGCTACCAGCGGGCTGCTGGACGGTCGCTTCCCTCCCTACCACTACCATAAATATGTTCTACCGTAACGGTGAGCCAGTGCTGATCTGGCGCTAGCCTCTCGCTCTCTCTGTGGGTGAGCGTGAGTCCGTTGTATACGGCGTGGTGTGCAACCCAAGTTGAATGAAGGTAGCCGATGAGCATCCGCAATCTGGACCACCTGTTACGACCCGAGTCAGTGGCTCTCATCGGCGCCAGCCGGAAGCCGCACTCAGTTGGCGCCGTCCTGGCGAGAAACTTGTTCAAGTCCGGCTTCGAGGGCCCCGTCATGCCGGTGAACCCCAAGTACCGGGCCATCGAGGGCGTCCTCGCTTATCCCGACATCGACAGCCTGCCCATGACCCCGGATCTCGCCGTTTTGAGCACGCCGCCCGATACCGTTCCCGAGCTCATCGGGAAGCTGGCCGAGCGCGGCACCAAAGCCGCCGTGGTCGTGACGGCCGGGTTCGGCGAGGGCGCCGACGAGGCGGGCATCGCCCGACGCCAGGCGATGCTCGATGCTGCCCGACCGCACCTCATGCGCATCGTCGGACCCAACTGTCTGGGTCTGCTGGTACCGGCGATGGGGCTCAATGCGAGCTTCTCACATTTGAGCCCGAAAACCGGACGGCTTGCTTTCGTCACGCAATCCGGCGCCGTCGTCACTGCCGTGCTCGACTGGGCCGAGAGCCGCGGCATCGGATTTTCACACCTGGTCTCCTTGGGCGGTATGGCCGACGTCGACTTCGGCGACATGCTGGACTACCTCGCCAACGACCGGGACACGCACGCGATCCTGCTCTACGTAGAGGCGATCACCCAGGCCCGCAAGTTCATGTCTGCCGCCCGGGCCGCCGCGCGCATGAAGCCGGTGATCGTCGTCAAGGCCGGTCGCCATGCCGAAGCGGCGCGCGCCGCGGCCTCCCATACGGGCGCGCTGGCCGGCGCCGATGCCGTCTACGATGCCGCCTTTCGCCGTGCCGGCATGCTCCGGGTATTCCGGCTCGGCGATCTGTTTGCGGCGGTCGAGACGTTGGCGATGAGTGAGCTCCCCCACGGCGAGCGCCTTGCCATTCTCACCAACGGCGGCGGTATCGGGGTCCTGGCGACCGATGCGCTTATTGATGACGGGGGCACGCTCGCCGCGCTGAGCGAGGAGACCGTTGGCAAGCTGGATAAGGTCCTGCCGGCCACCTGGCCCCGGGGCAACCCGGTGGACATCATCGGCGACGCTCCGGCCGAGCGCTACGCAGACGCCCTCGGCGTGCTCTCGGACGCCCCGGAGGTGGATGCGTTGCTCGTCCTGAACTGCCCCACCGCTGTCGCCGACAGCCAGGATGCCGCGCGAGCGGTGATCGATGGCGCCAAAAAGCTCATCCACCGCAACGACCGGTCGCCGCGCCGGTCCCTGTTGACGAGCTGGGTGGGCCAGGCGACCGCCGAAGCCTGCCGTGCGCTGTTCGCCGAGCATCGCATCCCCAGCTACACCACACCGGAGGCGGCCGTGCGGGCCTTCATGCACATGGTCAATTACCGCCGCAACCAGGAGACGCTGCGGGAGACGCCGCCGTCGGTACCGGTGGAGTTTACCCCGGATGCGGAAGGCGCGAATCGCGCTATCGAGAATGCGCTCGCGGACGAGCGCGAATGGCTCACCGAGCCGGAGGCAAAGGGCGTGCTCGCCGCCTACGGTATCCCGGCCGTCGCCACCCACGTGGCCCGTTCGCCGGAGGAGGCCGAGGCGCGGGCGGCAGAAATTAATGCTCCGGTGGCGCTGAAGATCGTCTCGCCCGATATCACGCACAAGACGGACGTGGGCGGCGTGGCCTTGGATCTGGCCAGACCGGCGGCGGTGCGCGAGGCGGCGCAGGAGATGCTCCAGCGCGTGAAACAGGCCCAGCCCACGGCCCGGGTGCACGGGTTCAGTGTTCAGCCGATGGTGCGCCGACCCGGCGCCTACGAGCTCATCGTCGGCGTAACCGACGACCCCCAGTTCGGCCCGGTGGTGCTGTTCGGCCAGGGCGGCACCGCGGTGGAAATCATCAAGGACCAGGCGCTCGGATTGCCTCCGCTCAATATGAAGCTCGCCTACGAGATCATCTCGCGCACGCGCATCCATCGCCAGCTCCGGGGCTTCCGGGGCCTTCCGCATGCGGATCTGGATGCCATTGCCCTGACGCTGATCCGGGTTTCACAGCTGGTGACGGACATCCCGGAGATCGTTGAGCTTGACATCAACCCCCTGCTGGCCGACGCGTCCGGCGTGGTGGCGCTCGATGCCCGCGTGCGGGTGAAAGCGCACGGCGCGTTCGGCTCGGATCGGCTCGCCATCCGCCCGTATCCCAAGGAGCTCGAGGAGACGGTGCGGCTCGACGACGGCCGCGAGTTGCTGCTGCGTCCGATCCGGCCTGAAGACGAGCCGGCGCTGCAGCGGGCTTTCGCCAAGCTGACCCCGGAGGAAATCCGGCTGCGTTTCCTCGCGCCGCTGAAAGTGCTCTCGCATATGATGGCCGCGCGGTTCACACAGATCGACTACGACCGGGAGATGGCGCTCATCCTCACCGAGCCGGGCATCGCCGGGCAGACCGAGATCTACGGTGTCGTTCGAATCGCCACCGACCCGGACAACGAGAAGGCCGAATATGCCATTATCGTGCACCACGACATGGCGGGGGTGGGGCTGGGCCGCCTACTCATGCGCCGCATCATCGACTACTGCCGCCGCCGCGGCACGCGGCTGATCTTCGGTGATGTCCTGCAGCAGAATGCGACTATGCTGCGCCTGTGCAAGAGCCTGGGATTCGACCAGTACCCGCTGCCGGAGGAGCGGGGCATTGTGCGGGTGGAGCTGGGGCTGGAATAAGGCATTCCGCTGGGAGCCCAGGCCTGCCTCTTACCCAGGGGCCGATGATGGAGCGCTCTTCATTCGTCCTGGCGGCCGCTACCCGGCTCTTTTCCCAATCCTTGACCCCGGGCCTCATTCGCTTCGATCAGGCGCTGCAGGCGTTCCCGCATGATGGCCTCGTGCAGCTCTTTTTGCCGCATTTCATTGCGCAGTGCTTTCAGCAAAGCGCCGGCCATGAAGACCATCAGAACCATGAAAGGAAAAGCGGCGA
>NZ_JBXWZQ010000180.1:0-19946 GCF_059432795.1 Nitrococcus sp.
CCGGGACTCCGCATCCTATCATATTGCTGAGAATACAGAGACCTGAACCATATTTTCTTTGCCTTTGTTACCGCTCCCCATATAAGGCCCTCTTTAAGTCCACCGATGCGCTCGGTTTGCAGTCCCGCGTCTTGAAGCGCCTTCAATATATGAAAACCTAATCCTGACCAGGCGTGTACGTTTGATGCGTCGTAGGTTGTGATGTATGCCGCCTTCATATCCCTTAATTGTTTCTTTAGGTAAACAACTTATCGGCTTGCGAAAAAATAATACAATGTCGCTTTAATCCGGCTCGAAGCTTTAATCCCAACCCGAGCGCTTGCGTGTAAGTTTGATGTCCGGGCTGCCGCCGATCATCGAGCGTACAGAACTCATGCACCAACTCAGAGCGCGAGCCGCTCATGTCGTGTACCGCCTCTCGGCGAACTCGAGCATCGCGAACTCGCTGCAAACAAACCACGGCGCCGCGGTTCTATACAACCTCCGGAATGGAACAGTGCGTCTGGGTGCCGTCGCCGTATAAGGTAATGGGCTTTTTCTGCAACGCTTGAACGGTGAGAAGTGCGACGCCCCCCACCCGTCATTCGGGTGCATACGTACGTCGTAGATGTTGCAGAGGTGTACGCGAGCCACTGCCATCACCGGTCTCGGATGTGACTTTACCACCGGCTTTGGTCGAGCCTTTGCAGGCGTGGCTGCCTATGTAGTCGACGCGGCGGACAAGGATATTCATGTGCCGCTACCCAACAGTCGCTTGAAATATGCAATGGTCGGCGTCAACCCCTCACGCAGTGATACCTTGGGCTCCCAATCCAATCGCTCGCGCGCCAGCGAGATATCCGGCTGCCGCTTCCGCGGATCATCGTCCGGCAACGGCTCATGCACCAGTTCGGAGCGTGAGCCGGTCAGGTCGCGCACCGCCTCGGCCAGCTCGATCATCGTGAACTCGCCGGGATTACCTAGGTTGACTGGCCCGGGCAGCTCCTCTGGGCTGTTCATCAGCCGTACGAAGCCCTCGATCAGGTCATCCACATAGCAGAAGGAGCGCGTCTGGGTGCCGTCGCCATATAAGGTGATGGGCTTGTTCTGCAACGCTTGAACAATGAAGTTCGATACCACCCGTCCGTCATTGGGATGCATGCGCGGTCCATAGGTGTTGAAGATCCGTGCGACCTTGATGTGCAGCCCGTGTTGGCGGCGGTAGTCGAAGAACAATGTCTCGGCGCAGCGCTTGCCCTCGTCGTAGCAGGAGCGCGGACCGATGGGGTTGGCATTGCCCCAGTAGTGCTCGGGCTGCGGTTGCAGCGTCGGGTCGCCGTAGACTTCGCTGGTCGAGGCTTGAAAGATTTTCGCCTTCACCCGCTTGGCCAGCCCGAGCATGTTGATGGCGCCGTGCACGCTGGTCTTGGTGGTCTGCACCGGATCGAACTGGTAGTGGACGGGCGAGGCCGGGCAGGCCAGGTTGTAGATCTCATCGACCTCCACATAGAGCGGGAAGGTCACGTCATGGCGCATCAGCTCGAAGTAGGGGTTGTCGAGCAGATGGGCGATGTTGTCCTTGGTGCTCGTGACGAAGTTGTCGACGCAGAGCACATCGTGGCCGTCGGCGGACAGGCGTTCGCAGAGATGGCTGCCAAGAAAGCCGGCGCCGCCGGTGACCAAAATGCGCTTGCGAAGGAAGTTGGGCATCGCGGGCCTCTTTCGGTGAGACGTCTGGGTAGATGCTGAAGCAGAGTCGCTTCTCTTTGGCGCGATAGCGATACTTAAGCCGCCACCGCTTACCCCCGCTTGGAGGCCCTTCGAGATAGAGCCCACCACCATCGAAGAGCTCGCACGTCTTCGCAAAAGGCTTGGCGTTACGGCTTTCGGTAGCTGCCAAGGCCATGAGAAGCGACTCCCTCTGGCGCAGGATCGCTTGTTTCTAAGCCTGCTCCCAGTTGCGCTTGGATGTCAACGAATCTGCTCGGAGGTCTTCAGGCCCTCTTCCTCTTATGTAGTGAAGCCGATAGGTAGGCACGCTTGCTGTCCAGAGCCTTGCGTCGGCGTTGACTGGTGCCGTCGCGAACCCCTTCGTCACGCTCAGCCTTGCGTAGCGTTTCGGCGATTCAGCCCTCTTCGCCGTGATCGAGCTCATACGGCCCACTGCGACTCGTACTCGCCCTGGTGCTCGGGGACCATCCACACCGCCCGTTGCCGGAGTTGCGGGGAATATCTCGTAGACCTCCTCATGACCCCATCCGTGGTGCTCGTTGTGGTGATTGGCTGTTTTGGTTTCGTTGTTGGATTGGAATGGAACGTATTCCTCTAAAACGTGTCTTATAAGGCCTGATGTGCCTTGCCGGTGCCCGCGGACACCGGCAATTGGCCCTTTGCTCCGGTCAAACTGTTGACCCACCTCTGCTTCGTGGAGGGCCGTCGGATGCTGACAGGGGAAGCGATTATGGAAATTCGAATTTTAGCCCGCCGGGGCATGGGTATTCGGGCAATCTCCCGGGAGTTCAGCCTCTCGCGCAGTACCGTGCGCCGCTACCTGCGTGGTGAAGCTCTCGGCACCGCGTGCCCGTGGCCCCGGGCGGCCGCACAAGCTGGCTCCTTTCGAGGCGTGGATTCGCCGTTGGGTCGGAGCCGCCGCACCGATCCACTTGCCAGCGATGGTGCCTACCGGGAGGGCATGGCGGCGGCTGCGAGCGCACGGCGCGCCGCTTCGTGGCTCGATCCAGTCGCCAGCGCCGGAGTCGGTGATGCGCTTTGGGACCGCCCCGGGGCAGCAGGTGCAGATGGACCGGGGTAACTACCGCCTCGGCAGCCGGCGCGTGTATGCCTTTGTGGGCGTGCTCGGCTACAGTCGCCACCTCTATTATCTCGGGTACGTCGACTCCCCGCGTGCGCAGGTGCTGCCGGCCTGCCATCAGAGTATATTTGCCGAACTCGGCGGCGTCCCCCTGGGAGGTGCTCTACGACTACATGAAGACGGTGCTTACCCAGGGCGACGCCTATGGCCACGAACGCCACCGTTTTCACGGGCCCTGGATGCTGTCGCCGCCGAGTGGGGTTTCCGCCCACCGCTGGGTCAGCCCGCGCGGCCGCTCGTCGTCAAGCGTTATGAGCTTGGTTCGGTGATTCTCACCTTCAATCTTGCCTTCGGAGACTGGGTGACAGTGTTCGACGGCAATACCGCGCTGACAGCGCCATGGTCGACCGGCTGCGCCACCATGCTCATGTCCCCTCCAGATCCGGGGCGAGAGTTGTCGGCTCAGACAGGCTCGCCAGAGCAAGCTCATCGCTGGGAGAAAGGCGAGTATCACAACGCAGCAACATCCATAGCTGCGTCGAGAATATTGTCCGCAGGGCGGTCAGTTCTTTTTTTCCGGTGACAGCGGGTTACGCTTATGTAGATATATATCACAAAGTCAGAGAACGGGTGCCTGCGCGAGAATGGCGTGGCCGATTCGAGCGTAGGTTCGCGGAACAGGCGGTTGCTGGGGTGCTACTGCAAGGGCGCCTAAACACAGAAAGCGGAGCCTACATCGGTGGGCCCATAAGGCTTAAAGGAGAGATAGGCGAGCAAATAAACGTGATTCCCGATCCGCACCTACCGAGTACAAAAAGTGGAAAATGCGCTAAAGGCGCTGTAATCGCTTTTTCAGCGAAAGGCGGCAATTTTGACGATAATTCGGAAAGATACATATTGATAGATAGATTTGCATAGGCAAGAAAAATAGAAATACCCGGCCTTCGCCAGTTTGAGAAATATTGATCAACCAGGGAGGAACGGGAATGGAGTACTATTCGCCAAAGGAGGAGAGCAAAAAAAACTGCATTCAGGCGTTTTTAGGCACCAACGCAGTACCTCTGCATAATACGACTAGGAGTGGGGGTGAAGCCCGGGTTGCACTGATCGATCGAAGATTGTTGGCCAGGGTTTCCATTACCCGTCTACTCGAGGCGAGCACAAGTGCCAAGCGCCGCTCAGAGGATTTCGTTGTTCTGCCTTTCTCGAGTGTAGATGAACTCTTGTCCGGTCGCCGTCGCCGCGGAGTGAGCTTGATCCTTCTTAGTATCGGTGCGGCGTGTGTCGGTGATGAAGCAGTATGCGAGGATATCGTACGGCTGACGCGGGAGCTGCACGAACTGCCCTTGATTATTCTGTCCGAGCGCGAAGAATCCCATTGTGTAGTAAATGCGCTCCGCCGTGGTGCGCATAGCTATATTTCGGCCCGGCTTGATCCAGAACTCATAGTTCAGGCGTTGCGTCTCATACAGCTCGGTGGAATCTTTGTTCCGCCTACGGCTCTAGTGGAGTCTTTCGAAGAAACGAGGACTACCTCTGAAGAAAACAAGAGCATCATCAGTGTCCCCTTATTGCAAGGCTTTACACCGCGGCAACTAGAGGTACTCCAACTCCTGCGGGAAGGCAAGCCGAATAAACTTATAGCCTATGGACTTAATATGCAGGAGAGCACCGTAAAGGTTCACGTCCGGCAAATCATGAAGAAGCTGAAGGCGATCAACCGGACGCATGCGGCGTTTCTGGCCGCTCAGATTGATGAAAAGGGCCTAAAAAGGGAAACTTGGGACATCGCGAAACGGATAACCAGCGTCATCCCCGCTGAGTAATCGGGGGCTTGGTCAGTGGGGCCCGTCGTGGTCGAAAAATCGAGGAACTTGCCGTGGCCGATTATCGAGGAAACGCCAAAGCTCAAATGCGCGATGGCTTGATCGGAGCCCTTGATGGCTCGGCCGTTGAATTTTGCTTCATCTCGAAAAGTTTGATCGACGTAGCAGTCCCCGGGCTTGCTGTCAGGAGCGCTTCGGCGGAGAAAGCTGGTCACCTGGTTCCAGGCCATTTTTTTAAGGCTCGTTGTATAGGACACGCTGCCAATGAAGATAAGTGGATCCTGGCGCTTGGCAGCGTCAATGTCTTCGCTCCGAAATCAACCGGATACGATGGCGTAGTTTTGTGTGAGTGCTTATGACGCTCCTGTCCTTTCCTCAATAGCAGTCAGCGGCAGGTGCGCACCGTCGATCATCTCGCGTAGCTTCGCTCTTGCGGCTTTTGCCCAGCTTTGCCACTTCGGCGGTTGGACGGCGTGACCATGAACGTAGACGTCCTGCGGCGTCACCGGATCGCCGAGCGATTCGCGAGAAGATCGGGCTCTCGCAACAGAGCTTCGCGCTGCTGATTAGTGTAAGCAAGCGTACGCTGGAAAACTGGGAGCAGGGCCGGCCTCACCCGACCGGCCCTGCGCGGGCGCTGCTAAAGATCCTGGACAAGGATACCGGACACGCCCTGCAAGCGTTACACGAATAGACGACTCCGAGACGCCCGTCACGGGGTATGCAGGGTCTTCGCCCGTTGATCGCCGCTCAACCCCGGCAACAGCCCCGCGCCGTATCGGCCCCTAATGCCCCTGACCTCGATAACTGGTGGTGCTCTAAGGTCGGTGCCGCACCGACTGCCGCCCGTGCGGCAAAACCCATATCAGCCCCGGGCCATCAAGGCGGTCACCTTCGTGGCCCGGGGCGCCCCCCAACCCCCCCCGCACGGGGCTTTAAGGTGGACATGTAATGACGCCCGCGGTTATGCCCAATTCGCCGGCGGCACAAGCCGCTGCTCGAGGGCAGCGCCGCCGCCGGCCGAACAGCCATTCCCGTCATCGCCTCACGGCTTGGGGTTTGGGTACCGGATTTTCTGTCTAATAGCATTAAGCGGTACACTGCAAAATCAATGTGTTACGGACGCAGCTTGAACGTCACGATTAGACGCTGACAGGTATACAAGTCCATGAATTTATAGAGAAAACACGAATCCGAAGCTCTATCTAAGGATCAGGAGGTTGGGGGTTCGAATTCTCCCGGGCGCGCCAGCTTTTCGAGCTGCATCCGCACGCCGACAGATACCTCCGCCGCTATTTCTCAAGCAATTTCGCCGCCGCCGCGTCAACGATCCATTGAAGCTTCCCGCTGTGGGGTCGGATCAGTTGGGCGGGCAATTGTACGGGCTCGCAGGGCCCCTCCAGCACGGATTTCAACGCGGTCGCCTTTTCGGCGCGAGTCACCAGAAAGATCACGCAGGCGGCGTTGTTCAAGACCGGCGGAGTCAGGGTGATACGCTGCGCTCCGAGCTTGCCGATCCAGCTGGCGACGACCAGCTCACGCTGCTCGTTCAGCGCCTGCGTGCCGGGAAAGAGCGATGCGGTGTGCCCGTCCGTGCCGAGGCCCAGCAGAATCAGGTCAAAGCGCGGCAGCGCCCGCTCCCCCAGATCAAAGAACTCGACCAGCGTTCGTGCATAGCCCGCCGCCGCCTGTGGTGCAGGCAACTCGCCTTTCATGCGATGGACATTCGCAGGCGGCACCGGCACGCGGGACAATAACGCAGCTTGCGCCAGGCGGAAGTTGCTGTCCGGATGGTCCGGCGGTACCGCACGTTCGTCCCCCCAGAAAAAATGGCTGCGCTCCCAGGGAATTCGTTGCCGCAGGGACGTCTCTTCGGCAAGCTGCGCGTAGAGCATCTCCGGTGTGCGCCCACCGCAGAGCGCCACCGTAAACCGGCCGCTTTCCCGCACGGCCGATGCGGCGCGCTCGGCGAACTCCGCGGCTGCGAGGTGCGCTACTGCTCGGGCGTTGTCCACGATGCGAAGGTCAAAGTTCACGGCTTCAGCAATCCGGCGCGCAGCCCCGCCCAGCGTGCCGCCCCGAGCAGCGCGGTCTGATCATTCATGATCACCCTGACGGGCATCTCCTGTAGCAAGTGCTTCATGCGGCCCTTGCCAGTGAACGCACTCATAAAAAGCGGGTCTTTCAGCTTTTCTATGATGTGGGGCGCGATGCCGCCACCGAGGTAGATACCGGCGCTCGCCATGAGCTTGAGCGCGAGGTTTCCGGCTGCCGCGCCGTAGACGGTGACGAAAAGGTCGAGTGCCTGCACGCAGAGCGAATCGCCACCGGATAATGCCTGCCGGGAGATGACAGCCGCCGGGTCATCCTTGCGCATGGCCTCGGCGATTTGCTTCGATTCTTTGCCTCGTCCGGTATCGCGGAAAAACCGATAGATGTTGCGCAGCCCCGGCCCCGAGAGCACGCGCTCGTAGCTCACGCGAGGATATCGTGCCAGCAGGTAGCGCAGCAGTTCGATTTCGAGCTCATCGCGCGGGGCAAAATCCACATGCCCGCCCTCACTGGCGAAGACACGATGGCGCTCGCCGTCCCAGAAGAGTCCGGCCTCGCCGAGCCCGGTACCGGCGGCGATAACGGCCGCGTTGCCGCTGGCCTGCGGGCTGCCCTCATTGAGCACGGTCAGGTCGGCTGGGGTCAGCGCCATTGCGCCCCAGGCATTGGCGGCGAGGTCGTTGATCAGGTCGATGTTCTCGGCTTTAAGCTCGAGCTCCTGCGCCAGGTTCGCGCAATCGATGACCCAGGGAAGATTGGTCGCTTTCGCCCGCCCTCCGCGCACCGGGCCGGCGACGCCGAAGGCGGCGTGTTCGATGCTCCCGCGCCGGTAATCCCGCTCGAATCGCCGCACCACCTGGGCGAGACTGTCAAAATCGCGGCTGCGGTAGATCTTATCCACCGCTGGAACCAGTCGTCCGTCCTGTTCCTCGAAAAACGCTAGCCGCGTCCAGGTGCCACCGATATCGCCCGCCAGTATCATGCGTGAAATTATCTCTCGTCGCTGTGTACCGAATGGGCGCGTTTGTGTGTGCCGCGCCCGCCGGCTTATCCTTTCGGAGCGCTCTCCATTAGCCGCTGCCGCCCTTGGCGTTGGCTATTCGCCGGGTTGAGCGTGTCCCCCGAATTGATGGCGCATGGCGGAGAGCACCTTTGCCGCGAAGTCGTCATTGCCCCGCGAGGCGAAGCGCTGAAAAAGCGCGGCGCAGAGCACCGGTGTAGAGACGCCCTCCTCGATGGCCGCTAGCGCAGTCCAGCGCCCCTCGCCCGAATCCGCCACATGCTTCGAGTAAGCGGCGAGGTCGGGCTGATCGAGGAGTGCGCTCGCCGTGAGATCGAGCAGCCACGAACTGATCACGCTGCCGCGCCGCCATACCTCCGCGATATCGGCGACATCGAAATCGTAGTGGTAGCGCTCCGGGTGCGCGAGCGGCGTTGTTTCGGCATTCACCGCCTGGTCCTTCCTACCGGCGTTGGCATGGCGCAAAACGTTCAATCCCTCGGCGTAGGCCGCCATCAGGCCGTACTCGATGCCATTGTGCACCATCTTGACAAAATGCCCCGCCCCCGGCGGGCCGCAATAGAGATAGCCTTCCTCAACCGTGGCGGCGTGTTTCTCGCGGCCTGGCGTGCGCGGCGCCGCGTCGCGTCCGGGAGCCAGCGTTTTGAATATCGGGTCGAGCGAACGCGCCGCTTGCTCTGGTCCCCCGATCATCAGACAGTAGCCGCGTTCCAAACCCCGGACGCCGCCGCTGGTGCCGACGTCGACATAGTGGATTCCTCTGGAGCCAAGGGCCTCGGCGCGGCTCAAGTCGTCTACGTAGTAGGAATTGCCACCGTCTATGACCGTGTCATCGGCATTTAGATGAGCGACGAGCTCATCCAGGATGCCACCGACCGCCCCTGCGGGCACCATCAACCACACCGCGCGCGGCCGGTCGAGCTGCGTGACGAGGGCGTCGAGCGATCCGGCGGCTATCGCACCCTGGTTTTCCAATGCGCGCACGGCGGCGCCATTGGAATCGAAAACCACGACCTGGTGACCGCCGCGCATGAGCCGGTGTGCCATGTTTGAGCCCATCCGGCCCAAGCCGATCAGTCCCAGTTGCATATCTGCCCTCCACTTCGCTTCGAGCCGGCGGACCTCACCGGCACAGAGACAGGAAGAATCGACTCGACGACACATCCATGCGGTAGCGGAAAGAAATACCACGGGACGTCGTACAAGGAGCCGCTCTCAGCATTGTGCACCGACTCAGCAAGGGCGTTGGTATCCGTTTTGCCATCGGCCGACACGCCGTTGATACGCTTTCGATCGTGATAACATGTTAGACGTTGGATGGTCGCACCCGACTGCCTGGGAACCGTCGATGAGCGAATCTGGGTATCGGTCGTGATTTTGCCCGCACGCGGCCCGCCTCGCGGCACAGCCCGCAAAGTTCGACTCGGAGGCCGAGGCTACGCCGGCGGGGCGCTGCGTCAGTGCAGAGTGGGCCGGTCCTCGGGTTCGGCCGACATTCCCATGAGGCCCAGATCGGCACGCGCCATTTTGTTGATCACGGTCCAAATTGCATCATAGATCGCATAGGGGCTCGTGAGCAGCGTCTGAGCGTCGATGAGATCCGCCGCGTCCCACTGCTGGATACGATTGCCGTAATCGCAGGCGATCGCCAGTCGTGCCCGCTCATAAGCGCTAACCCAATGATCTCTGCCCGCGGCGGCAACGGCGTGTTCGAGCTTGGTGGTGATTTGCGGCAGATGGGACTGAGCGAGGTCCAAGTGCCTCGAGAGGATTTCCTGAGCCCAACGGATTTGCGTTTCGGTACCCCGCATGACCTCTTGCCTCCCTTGGATCCCTCCATTTCTATCCTTATCTATACGCTACGATTGCCCGTTGCGAAAGACGCAATCCCATATCGGCTACGCCAGGATACACACGCCGGCGAGGGTTGGGGGGCGGTCGGTCATGGCCGGGCGGGCCCCGCGTTTTTGCGGGCGCCGACAGACGCTTCAGCGTGGCCAGCGAGGGCAAGGGGCAGCCTCGCGGGCATCGAGACGAGGCGAGCACTCGCCTTTGAAGGGCGCCCGTTGGTTTCGAATTAGGCTTGCTTGGCTTCGACGAGCATGCTATCTGACACTTTGGGGCTGATTGTTGTCTTAATAGTGAAAGCGGCGTATCTGAAGATACGGCCACAGCGGTCTGCAAAGGCAACAACCGCAAGCGGCGGGGTAGTCGAGTATGGGAGAGCGTAACAGGCATCGACTCGGTCCGGAAAGCGATGGGGCGCTCTCGGGCACGGTCTGGCGAGAGACGGGAGCGGAGTACATGAACATCGCACCCCCTCCATGTGCGTGGCGCAAGGTTTGGCGGCAAGAGCTGCATTGCTCGGCGATTCATGAGGCCGGGCATTTGGTGATCGCGCGTGAATGTGGCTACTGGGCTCGCGCGCGTCTGTACTATCCCGCGAACGGGGGGCGACATTCACTGTATTGGTCTGGGCAAACCATGCTTCAGCCTAATGTTCTGCCCAGCGATGCCGTGGCGATCGGGTTAGCCGGTTTCATATCCGAGATGGTCCATATCGGCGGTGTTACTGTTGCGGACTGTCCAGGAGCCTACGCGCAAGCGGCTTATGACGATTTCACCACGCTGTCGGTCTCTGACCGCGCGTACATCGCCTCCGCAGGCGGCATCGATCCGTTTGATCTGCAGCCCAGGGTCATAGCCGAAGTCGCCAGGGAAGTGGCGATATTACGTGCTGAGATCCGGCGTGAGGCGGCTATATTGATCAAGGCCGCTCAAGCGCTGCGTTCGAGATAACACCAGCGCCTGGGTGGTTCGGCGTCGCTTCGCGGGGCGCGGCATTCGAGCCGGGAAATCATGCCTTTGCAAGCGGTGGCGTTGCGGCTATCCTCTAGTTCCGCCCAAACGCACCAAAATACTCCTCGATTTATCCGCGTTGTTGCCGGCTCCCTTCCCGGGGCGTGTCGCACCCAGTCATCATGGACATGAATACGGCTTTTGCCACGGCGCCACGGTTGCGCCGCTCATCGCCGGCCGCGCTTTTCATATGTTCCGATCAGCTCGGCCTCGTCAATCACATGTCCGCGCATGGCTTGGCGAAGCGCTGCCGCACGAGGCTCGCGCGGCAGATTGAGGTCGCGGTCCAGGGCATAGAGGCGAAAGACGTAGCGGTGACGGCCGGCTGGCGGACAGGGCCCGCCGTAACCGGTGCGCTGCCAGCTGTTCAACCCATGCCTGACAGCCCTCGAGAGGCCGTTCGGCTCGTTGTCGGCGGATAGTCCGGAGAGTTTGGGCGGAATTTCGTAGACCAGCCAGTGATACCAGGTCCCGCGTGGCGCATCAGGATCCGAGACGATGAGCGCCAAGCTGCGTGTGCCTTTTGGGACGCCGCTCCAGCGAAGGGGTGGCGGGAGGTCTTTGCCTTCGCACGTATAACGCATGGGAATGGCGCCGCCGTGGGCAAACGCCTCGGAGCTGAGCTGCAGGCTGCCCGCCCTCGGCTGGCCGCTCATCGCGAACGCCAGCAGGGCGACGGCCGCGGTGAGGCAGGGTATCGCGCGCATGGCCGGTATCCTCCGCCGCTTCGCTCACTGAGTCAGCGAGCCAGTGCATCAGGAGCCGCATTGACTGTCAGCATACGGCACACGCTGCCGGTGCGGCGCTCTCCACGGCCACTGGCCGATTGCCGGCGATTAGCCGGCCAGGCGGCGCAGGTAAGCGATGAGGCGCTCGGCCCGCTCGTCGCCGCTGAGCGTGCTCGCCTTGGCGCGCGCGAGCAGCTTGGCCGGCCAGGAGGTCTCCGCCTCCAGCAGCTTCTCGAACGTACCCCACCAGACGATTCGGAAAAAGGGATGGACGCAGGCGTTGTAGGCTGCTTTTGCCCTGTCGTTGCAGCCGATCACATCGACCGGCGTCAGGACATCCGTCAGCCGCGGCTTAACCGCGATCAGATCGCCCATTTTCATGCCCCAGCGTTGGGGCTCCATGCGCAGAAGGTACTGCGTGAGCTCGGCTACTGAGCGAAACCATTGAATGACCTCGGATCCGTCTGAGCCGGCGGTGGCGCAACCGTGCGTGAAACGCCGCGGATCGCGCTTGATCGTGACGGTGGCCACGTCTTGGAATTTCTTGCCTTCCCAAGCGTACATCGCCATGGTGTTACCCGTTGAAATTCGCTCACAATACGCATAAGGATAAATGAGATTACAGGCCAACGGCCCATGTATCAGCAGATAAAGGAGTTTGACACGCCGGGGCGTGTCATCCAGGAGATGACGTCGGAGGTCGCCGGCGTGGTCCGGGCATCCGGCATTCAAAGCGGTTTGTGCCATCTTTTCATTCACCACACCAGCGCATCGCTGATCATTTGCGAGAACGCCGATCCGGCGGTACGTGAGGACCTGGAGCGTTTTGCGCAACGACTGGTGCCCGACGGTGACCCCATGTTCACTCACCAACAGGAGGGTGCCGATGACATGGCCGCGCATGTGCGCACCGTGTTTACCCAAAGCTCGTTGAGTGTGCCGGTCACCAACGGTCGCCTGGCACTGGGTACGTGGCAGGGCATCTTTCTCTGGGAGCACCGCTACCGCGGGCAGACAAGGCGCGTCACCGTCACCGTGATCGGTGAATGAGGGATGTCACCATTGGGGTCAGGCTGTGGTGTGCTATCCTTCCGCAGCTTCATGGCAGAGCGACAGTAGAAACGACGAATGGCTGCTCGACATATATACCGGGTCATCTTCCACAACCAAGGCAAGGTCTACGAGATCTATGCGCGAAAGGTTGCCGATGGCGGGATGCTCGGCTTCGTGGAAATCGAAGAGCTCACTTTCGGGGAACGCACCCAAGTGGTGGTCGATCCAGCGGAGGAACGTCTCAAAGGCGAATTCGACGGCGTCAAGCGGACGTTTCTACCCTTGCACGCCATCGTCCGTATCGACGAGGTGGAGAAGCAGGGAGTTGCCAAGATCACCGACGCGGAGGGCAACGTCGCCCAATTTCCGATGCCCATGTATCGCCCGGATCGTGGCGGTGGGGGGGATCGAAGCTAGCCGCGTCAAGCCGTTGCGCCGCCCGGCCGTCTGAGATATTTTGCATGCTGCGTGTTCGGGCGTGCGCGGGTCCGTGCCGGTGTCTTCGCAAAAGCGGTGGGGCTGTACCGGTAGCGGCGGTGAATGGGACGAGACAGAATATCCGGAGAGGTGTCCGAGCGGTCGACCAAATCGTCGGGAACGATTTGGAACGCCGCAGCGCAGCGTAGGCGGCCCCGCAGGGGCGAAGGGCAGGAAGCCCGGAGTAACGAGCACGCCTGGCGTGCTCCGTCGGTCGCGCGCCCGGGTGTTTCTGGAAGTGAACAAGGTTAAGTTACCCGGAGAGGTGTCCGAGCGGTCGAAGGAGCACGCCTGGAAAGTGTGTGTACCTCACGGTACCGAGGGTTCGAATCCCTCCCTCTCCGCCAACTAGCGAAAACGCGGGCTTCTAAGGCCCCCGTTTCCGTCAGTGTGTGCGGCTGGTCGTAGAGGCCACGCAAAGGCCGGCCATGGTTCGATGAAAACGGCAGGGAAGTCTTTTTTACGTCCGCGCTCGCGAAGTCGGCCGAAGAGTTAGTGCCAATGGATGGTGCGAGTCTGACCCCTGCCCCCCCCCGCCGGCTAATCTTTCCCGGCGTTCCTGCGAGCGACTAGAGTCGAGAGGATTAAGCGTGACGGCAGGAACGGTGTCGCTATTGGCGGATTCGCCTGAGCATCGTCTGACGCTTGCGAAGACGCAAAGTGCTCGGGATTGGATTGACGGATACGACGTGACGCCGGATGCAAAGCTTAAAATCAGTCGGCCGCTCATTTCCGGCCAGCTCAAATAGTAGGTGGCATTCGTCGAAAGCGGCGCGCCGAGCATCCCCTTGCGGCGATTCTTCTCCCGACGCGTTTATGGAAGGCGATGATGCAGGACATGGTCGAAGTGCAATGCCCGTGGTGCCTTGAGTTCGTGGAATTCCTTATCGATCCGGAAACCGAAGGAAACTACGTCGAGGACTGTGCGGTTTGCTGCCGTCCCTGGCAGGTAATCGTTACCCGCGATGCGGATGGGGCCGGCCACGTCACGATTGAGCGTGAATGAATCGCCGCGGCTGCGCATCCGCTCGTTACCGAACGCAGCGTATCGATTTCAAAACGTCCCCACACGGTAGCCGCGCGACGCGAGGGTAGGCATGCATTTCCAGATGTCACCCGCTCAGCGGGAGGCGTGCCGCGCCGGCCCTGAGCGGTAAACCACGACCGGCACGCCACGGCGGCAGTATTAGCCTAGAACGAGCTTGCCGCTGACGATGATGTAGATAAAGAACACAATCGAAGGAAGTAAAACCAGCAACGCCCCGCCGACTATCGCGAGCGGATTTCCGACGGGGTTTTCATTGCCGATGATCGTTCGTAGGTTGTGATGATGCGAGTCGGCCATTGCTTCTCCTCCCTTGCTAGATACGTAGAAACGATTTAGACGGTCTCCGGTACTCGTTCTTCGGGCATCTCAGCGCCAAGCTCGCCCCGGCGTTTATAAAGCCTCGTTCCCCGATGAGCAAGTCCTTGTCGTGAATGCGCCGCGCTGGCGGCATTGTGACGGACTGCCCTGCAGCGCAGTTATAGCTCAGTTTCCATCCGCTCGGCTCGTGCCGCGCCGTCGACTTGTCGAGTGCTGGACGCTCCCATCTTTGCCAAGGCTAGAAGTGAAGGTCAGGTCAAGAGGCCCGGCCGCTGCGCTGCGGCCGACGGTGCCTCCGAGGACCAAGTGCGGTCTCTTGTGTTTATAGGTCCTAAGGTGCCATGCCGCAAACTCATGCGCTTCTGTAGTCGCGGCGAACAGCTCTCGAACGCTCACGTCTTCACCTTAGTGTGTAACATTTGCTGTCCAGGTTTGCTAGTGGGCGTATGCAACACCGTTTCCCACGTTCCCGGTGAACGCAAACCGCCGCTGATCAGTTCATTGTTTATTTTTTGATTGGGCGGTTGTTGGCTCAAAATCTGCCCCCTATACTAAGGGCTATTCGAGATATTTGAAGCCGTATTTAATTATATTTGTGCACCGCATCACACATGTGTCGCCGAGAGTTTTCATCTGCCTGGTTGGGCAGGAATTTCTGCATTTGCGAAAGCTTGTCCGGCAGGCGATGTGGGTTTCGTGGCATTTTGAAAAAAGCGCACGCTGGGTATGCGTTTGATGACTGGCAGCAATGGAGGTGAATTTGTCTAGTTGCAGAGACGAAGGCGCAGGAGCGCCGATCATATAAGCCAAAAGGAGTATCCCTATTTTTGCGTATACCTCTGAGGGTTGAGATGTGGGTTGAACATTAAATTTTGTCTTATCTTTCTAATATGAACTTCAATGCCTTATTGGTGTCCTATTTGCGAGTCATGACTATCGGGTGACGTGTGACGCTCTTATGAGTTCTCTTGCGCTGTAACAGAATTATCAGACTTGTGAGAAGAAATAGGCAAAAGGAGGGCGCGCAATGGAATACACTTCACAAGGTGATGGTTTCGATGATGGCGGTCGGCGGCTTTTATGTGAGGGGGTTACAGTAAGGCGTGACGCGTTCAACGATGGCAATAAGATCCAGGTTGCGCTTATCGATTCACAGTCGCTGACGCGGATGTCCATTGCCCACCTTCTTGAGGCGAGCACATATAACAAACGTCGCTGGGAGGATTTTATTGTCCTGCCTTTTGCAAGCGCTGATGAGCTATTAACCTGCGTTCAGAACCTCAGTGTGAGGGTGGTTCTCCTCTCCGTCGGTTCGGCCTGTCTCACCGAGGGTTCGGTGTGTAACGATATCAATCGGCTGAAAGAGGGCTTGGCCGATGTGCCTGTTGTTGTTCTATCGGAGCGTGAAGATCCTCCCTGTATTCTCCAAGCCATTCGTTTAGGCGTGCATAGCTATATTTCAACCCGTCTCGAACCCGATGTGGTTATTCAGGTGCTTCGTCTCGTCCAGGTCGGCGGCAAATTCATCCCCTGTAATATCCTTTTAGAGCCTTTTGAAGAGACACAAGAAATTAAAGAGCAGGGAAATATTGTCAGTCCAATCCTTTTGCAAGGCTTTACCCCAAGGCAATTGGAAGTACTTCAGCTTCTGCGAGAAGGGAAGTCAAACAAAATCATAGCCTATGAGCTTCAGATGCAAGAAAGCACCGTAAAGGTTCATGTCCGACAAATCATGAAAAAGCTTAAAGCGATTAATCGTACACATGCAGCATTCTTGATTTCCCAGATTTGTGAGGAAAAGGTATTAGAAAAATACATTGGGGACGCCGAAGCGTATGACTAAGGTAACGCCAATTGAGTAGTCAGGTGCTTGATCGGTGAGACCAGTGGTGGCTGAGAAATCAAGAAACTTTCCGTGGCCGATTATCGAAGATGCACCAAAGCCCAAGCTCGCAATGACTTGGTCGGTACCGTCGATTGCCCTGCCGTCGACCTCTATTTTGTCTACGAAGGATTGATTGATTATCAGGCGTAGCGAAGTCTCCGGGCTCGCGGCCAAGAGCGCTCCCACCGAAAAACCAAGTTCGTCTCCTGGCTTGATCCGGTTATTTTCAAAGCTGGTCGTATACGAGACGCTGCCAATGAAAACGAGGGGGTCCTGGCGCTGGGTGGCTGTCAGGGAGCCTGACAGTTCATTGAAGCCGCTGCCGAGCGGATTGCTGGTATCGGTCTTGCCGGTGTCGGTATCCCAAGTCAGCCTGCCGATCAGGTTGGGCCAGTAAAGACCCTCATGCAGCAGTGCTTTGGCCAGGCCGAGGCGAAAATCACCGAAACCTGAGCTGTCGCTGCTCACCTCGTTACGCCCGATCAAGTTGATATCGGTGACCTCCTTGCTGTCGATGTAACGATAAGGCATGCCGAATTCCACTTGACTTTCCAAAGGCAGCCCAAATCGGATGAAGAGATCGCCAGTAAAGGCGTTGCGCCGAAGGTCTCTCTCTACGAGCAATGGGGTCCCCTCTTGAATCGCCAAGCTCAGATCATCGATCTCGCTTCGACTGTAGCTGAAACTAGGCTGTATTTCCGCGAGGCCGAAAGGAAGCAGCAACGCGCCTTGTACGACCAGCGTCCGCTCCAGCGCGCGCTCGGCGGCTTCCTCGTCGACTTCGAACTGGCCCGGTGCCGGGGCTTGATTTTGAGCCCCTGGGGACGGTTGCTTGGACGAGTGCTGCTCGGCGGCGGCCGTCAGCGTTGGTAATAAGTCAGTTTTCGGATTCTGGTGTGGGCTCGTCGAGCCAAACTCTGCACCGGCGAGAGCAGGTATGCCCATGGCAAAAACGCCGACTATTACTGCGCTTCGCCTCAGATCGAGCGTGCGCCGGTTTAGAACGGACATAAGTGCCCTCAGTTCTTCAGGTTTTCGTGGCGCCCGTAACGCAGCTTGTGCTTGGTTCCGATACGCAATCGCTGATGTTTCAAAAGGTGTGCTTAATGTTCACGTGAAAGTTGGCAATTATTATGCATTTCGTTTTTCTGACTTCGTTGCGGCGACCGTTTTGCCGCAGTTGCCGAATTTCGGCGACATGTCAGAACATGATAAAATCCTGCGGGCGTGGCGCGAGCCCATTAGGAGTCGTATCATCACCCTTGCGGACAACGATAAAGCCCACCTTGCCGATTTCTGGATAGTTGATCCAGGCATGCTCGAATCGTTCTACCCGCATGGTCCGATTACCCCATGCCGGATCCGCCAGGAGAACCTGTTTTCTGCGCATACCGCGAAATACCACGAAGTGATTATAGCCATAAAGGTTTAGCGGAACCATGATTGGCGCCCGTTCTATCAGATCCTGCAAGGTGAGCTTGCCGTAGCCGATCCCTTCGTAGCCCCGCTGATCCACATAGCGCTTGAGGTCGAGCAGCGAAAAGCCTTGACGTATTCGGACGAGCAGGGGATGGGCGATATATTCCTTACGTTTCATCAATGCCTTGGCGATTTCCCGTTCCGGAACCGGGTCGGCATGTTGGAAGCGCAATATGGTGGCAAGCGCGGCGGCGCCGCAGCTCAAATCCCACTGTTGCACTACGACATGATCCCGGCGCATCTCCAGCAGCGATGTAACCGGTGTTTGCCCTGCGGCTTGCGTCGCACCAAGCAGTCCGAATATAAAAACGGTTCGGAGCGTCCAATCCGGGACGACGAAAAATCCCCGGTAGGGCGGGAATTCGCCGGTTTGCCTTGAATAACGCGTGTGACGAATGCGGCGCAGCTGATACATGGCAATTCTTCCGTTGCAGGACTTCGCCGACAATATATCCTAGTTTAGCTGAGCACATGACCGGAAGAGAGTGCTATAAGATGCTTGGCAACGGGGTTGGCAATCTCGAGTCCGGTAATTCGCTCGAACCTCACGAATCCGGGTGTAGGATTGATATCGACGATGAAGTAACGACCATCGGCTGTCCGTTTGAAATCTATGCTGGCGAAACTCAATGATAGGAGTCGAACTACTTGGATGACGCCTACTGTTTCCTCGGGCGTCAGCGCCGTAGGCTGGAAATGCCGATTCCCACTATGGACATCGACATAGTTGGTCGTCGTTGACGCGGCTGCGATAACCTGATCCTTCAATACGTAAGCTCGAACATCGTGCCCATAGATTCTGGCTTGAAGCATGACCGGCGCGATCTTCAATAGGGTATAAAAATGCTCTGAAATGCCGACTGCGGAAAGTCCGATTACAATAGCCCCCCCGCTAGCGGCTTGCAGACAATCTGCTTATAGCTATTCGCAAACGCTTGTACGGCATCTGAATCATTGGTAGCCATCACCGGAGGGACCGGCACACCAGCTTGTCGTAACCGCTCGACGGTAGAAAGCTTATAATAATGGCATAACAGTGTATCAAATGGATTCAGCGTCGGTTTGCCTAGATCCGCCATCGATCGGAGCAGGCTGCCGAGCATTGAATCCTTTTCCCGCAAAGCGATCATCTCTATCGTGCCCGGGTCCTCCGATGGTTGGAGTTGATCCATTGAATGGATGCAGTGAAAGCTTCTAAGAAAAAAAACTTTTACGTCATTCAAGTTATTTTCTTGATAGCGCCAGCGCCCTTCAGAAAAAGTCAAGTGGGATTGCTGCGGAAATGCGTCGGTGTCAATAACGAGCGGAGGGTAACCGAGCTGAGCCAAGCAGAGCGTAAGCTTATCGACCTCGGGCTCCCTTGGGCGGCCCACTATTGCAATTTCAAGCATGCGTGGTGGCTCCCTGTCCGAGAGTGAGCTCACTCAATACCTTTGTCAGACGCTTCAAAACCCGGGTGAAACACACTTTGTTGTTTTATCGGCAATGTTTTGCAATTGTCCGCTGTGCAGCCGCCCGTTATCACACTCACAAATAGCAATATTGAAAATTCGGCCCTAACGACGTCTGCGTTCGGTTTTGTTAGCTTTCTCATCATGACCTTCGGTCGCGTATGTTAGCTATGTTCGGAGAAGACGCCCCATGCGTTTGCATGGGGCGTTCAAGCATTTTATTGACTTCGGCGGTGCACGGTCGGTTAGTTGGCCGCTGACACGCTGCCACTGTAGGATTGGGTGAAGTACCCATCCGTGAACGTGTCGGTCAGGGTCTCGGTCAGGCAGTCATGGGCCGCGCAGGTACCGACAGCCTCGGCATCAGCCAAGTTGCCCTGCACGTAAGTGAATGCGGCTACGTCCTTGTACACGTTCTTGTACACGTTCTCCTGGATATCGATCCTCTTCTTGAACGTGTAAGTCGGCGGGTCGTAGTTTCCCCAACCGGCTGTTACGCCATCCATTTGCGGCCCATTGAGGGAGATTGCCTCACCGGCGTTAGCCGTAAAAACAAACCCAAACAACGCCAGTCCTGCAGCCATCGACGCAATTTTCATGTTCATCCCGATTACCTCGTCTGCGTTTGATTGAACCGGCGATATCGTCGATTTTCCTGATTGCTTAAGGCTTCCTTTGATCCGCCGGTAAAGAGATTATGATCGGGTTCTTTCGGAGCGCTATAGTAAAATGGTAGTTTTCGCCTTTCGAGTTCATCGCCGTTAGCTAAAGGGAATTGGGTGTTATAATTTCATGTGCTTCTTGCATACCCTCCATTTTGCAATCTATTGCAACGAATGGATGATAGGTAGTTTGTGATAACAAGTCATCGTGTGTTGGCGCCTGACGTCCTGACCCTCCTTGTGTGCAATGTAGGATTAGAGCAATGTCATACTTTCGTCATGATCAGTTGAAGGAA
>NZ_JBXWZQ010000181.1:0-3681 GCF_059432795.1 Nitrococcus sp.
CAAGCTTGCCGTTTGATCGTGGAACGCGATCGGCAGGCGAACATGCAATCTCACCCTTGGTTCGGAGAGCAACGATGCACCATTCGGACAAGCCCGACCTTCTGCTCCGCGTCGCCTGTGCGATTACCGGTGCCGACGCTGCGCTGGTTTCCGAATGCGAGGGTGTGTTGGAGCGGCGCAGAGAGGTCCGGCACGCGGCGGCATTCCTGCTCACTTTCTCGGTGGCCGCAGTATTGTGGGGTGCGGTGCTGTCCTTGATGCTGCCACTCTGGGCCGCGATTCTGGGCGGGATGCTCGCGGGCGCCATCATCTATTTGCTTGATCTCTCGATCAGCACCGCCGACTGGGATTTGAAGGGGATTCTGGCGGAGCCGATGACTGCCTCGTTCCGAGCCTTTCAGCGCACCGTGGCACGGTGGGTGAAGATCGTCATCCGCCTGGCTCTTGCGCTGACACTCGCCATGGTGACCGGTACGTACGTGACGCTCTGGCTGTTTAACGAAACGATCGAGACCCATCTTCACGCAGAACGACAGGCCTATAACGCACCCATTGAGGCTGCGCACCGCGCAGCGGCAGAAAGGCTTCGCAACGATTTGCTGGCGGGACCTCTTGCGGACCGGAAGGCCGCAGCCGATGAGCGTGGAGACCTGCAGCAGAGTTTGCGTGACTCGCAATCGGCATTGGTCGTGGCGGAACAGGCTGCGGCGGAGGCTCGCGTCGAGATGCACCGGGAAGAAAGCGGCATTGGCGGGCGGGCGGCTGGCCGCGGTCCGAGATACCGCGAGGCAGAGCTGCGGCTCGAAGCCGCCAACCGTCGAGTGGCCCAGGCGCAGCAGGACCTCGATCGGGACCGCGCTCGGCTGTTGGAAATCGAGCGTCGAATCACGGAAGGCGACGAGCGCGTGCGCGAGGCCGATCGCGTCTTCCAGGTTCGTGCTACCGCGCTGATCCAGGAACGCGATGCGAAACTCCGTCCGGCAACCAGTGACTTCCTGGGGCGCTTCACCGCGTTGCAGAGGATGAAAGAGGAGTCCCTCGAGGTCGTGTTCGTGGCCTATGCCACGAAGGCTGTCATCGTCATCTTCGAAATGGTGTTCTTCCTCGTCTTCCTGAATGCGCATGCGAGCACCTACATGGTCCGCCTCATCGCCAGGACCCGTTTGGAGGCGGCCCGGGTGGACAACGAGTTCGGTCGCGCGCTCGGCGAGATCAACGAGACCTCCCGGTATACAGACTCGGGGACTCGTGGAGATCCCGTCACGTCTGCTTCGCCCGAGTGCTCGGCAGCCGGCTCGGAGTGCCGTCATACAGCCGACGAACCGTTGTTCGAGGCGGCTCCCGATCCCGCCGACTCGGTATCGACTGCGGACCCATGGCTTGGCGGGGCACCAGCTCCGAAGACCGCGACAGAACGCCACCCCGTAATCGGGGGCGAGCCCGGCGACCTCATCACCACGGCCGAGGCTTTGGCCGACCCGGACCGCTATTGGGTAAACCCTGACAGGCCTGACGAGATCTGGAGCCGTCGCCATCGCGACGGGTTGCTGGATCCTGGGTACGGCAAGGCGGCCTGAGCAGAGCAAAGGTTCTCCGGCATATGGGACAACAGGAACACAGGAGGAGAGAAGGTATGACCGAGCAAACGCACAGCGAAGCGACCCGCGCGGTTCAGGATCGGATTACCCGCGTGATTCAGGCCAGCCGGACGGCGCGGTGTGTGCGTGCATGCCTCCTTGCCACGCGCGACCGTGATCATGCGCTCGGCCTTCTCAAGGAGACGGTACGGTCGGCCGGGGATGTGCCCCTGAATCACTTCACCGTTGCTGCGAGGCGGCGCTTCCAGCAGCAGGATCTGCGCTGGGAGACGGTCGGACAGGGCCCGAATGACACCTTCACGTTGCTTGACGAGGCGCAACGACTGCGCGGTGGTGGCGTGGTCGTTCTTGAGGACTCCACGGCCTTTCTGCGTGACGAGGGCGGCGACCAGCGGGTGCGCATGTTGCTTGCGCAGATGCTCTCGGCCGAGACGCAGAGCGATGGTCTGGTGCTCGCATTCGTCGAGCCGCCGGAGGCTGGAGACCGCTTGCCGTCCATCCTTCAGGACCAGTTCGTACGCCTCGATATTCCCTACCCGCGTGCGCCCGAACTCACCGCCATCGCGACCCAGGAGATCGCTCTTCTGGCGCATCGCACGGGAACCGCGATGGCGGCGGAGGAAATCAGGAGCCAGGCGGACCGGTTGGCCACGGAGTTGGTCGGCCTGACGCGCAGCGCCGCACGGGACGCACTTTGGGATGCTCTTGCGGCCAGCCCGAAGGACGGCGAGGGTGCCTACCGGCGCCTTGCCTCGCGCAAGGCCGAGCAGCTGAGCCGGGACCTGGCGATGAACATCCTCGACACTAACGGGGCCGAGGAACCGACCGGACTGGAAAACCTGGTCGATTATCTCCGGGTCACGCAGGACCGGATGCGAATCAGCGGTTCGCATAGGGCTCGGGGTGTGCTGCTGATCGGGCCGCCCGGCACGGGCAAGACCATGCTCGCGCGCGCGATCGGCAGGCTGGTGAATCTGCCGGTTGTCGAGTTCCGCATCTCTGCTTTGATGAACTCGCTTCTCGGCGAGACGGAGCGGCGTTTCGCGCAGGCCTTCCAGACTCTGGAGGCGATGGGTCCCAACGTGGTGTTCATCGACGAGATCGAAAAGGCGTTCGGCGACTCGTCGGAGCGGGATGGGGGCACCATGATGCGTTGTACCGGGGCGCTGTTGTCCTGGCTCTCCGACAACCCCCACCCGAACTACATCGTCGCCACCTCCAACAGCCTGCGGCGCATGGGCGAGGTGGGTCTGACGATGACACGGTCGGAGCGATTCGATGCCGCATTCTTCGTGGACGTGCCCGGATACGCGGCACGGCGGAGCATGCTCGCGAACTGGCTTGGCGGAAACATCGAGAGTCTGGACGCTGCGGCCGAGGAACTTGCCGGGCTCACGCAAAAGTTCTCCGGCGCGGATCTGCGCTCAGTGTTCAAGCAGGCTCTGAACCGTGCAGCGTATGAGCACCGGCCGCTCACCCTTGATGGACTGAAGTACGAGGTGGAACGCAAGCGTGCCCGGGCGCTGGCGATCTACGACGAGTTTCGCGAGCTGCGCCGCTGGGGGCAGCAGTACTGCGATCCGGCCTCGGCCACCGCCGATTGACAGCCAACCATTCTGGAGGAACCAGTCATGAGCAACACGAGTACCGTCACCCCCTACGAAAACCTCGACAATCAGGCCTACGACACGGATACCGGGTCTGCCGCCGGCGCGGGCGCAGCGGTCGGCGCCGTCGCCCTCACAGTTGCCGGCGCCGCAGCGGGGGTATACGGGCTGTACAGGCTCGGCCGCTGGTTGGCGAAGGCACCGGAATTGACGCCCGAGCAACTGGAGGAAATTCAATCCGTCCAAGAGCAATACCGGGATGAAATGGAGCGGATCGGCGCGGCTGACAGGCCCCAGTTCAAGACGCTGAGCCTGCATCTCAATGAGCCTCAGACGTTGCTGAGCGCCGCATCAACCCTTGGTTACCGGGCAGTTGCCGCACCGGGGCTGGCGTCGCATGGCGACGCGGCGCCTCTGCTGCTCGAGCGCGGCGACGGGAGCCGGCTTGCGATTACCAGGAACGAGACCGGGCGGCT
>NZ_JBXWZQ010000182.1:0-27572 GCF_059432795.1 Nitrococcus sp.
CCTCGAAGCCGACGAGACGCTGCTGATCCAGTCCGGCAAGCCGGTGGGCGTGTTCGAGACCCACCCGGATGCGCCCCGCGTGCTGATCGCCAACTCCAATCTGGTGCCGCGCTGGGCGAGCTGGGAACACTTCCATGAGCTCGACCGCAAAGGACTGATGATGTTCGGCCAGATGACGGCCGGCTCGTGGATCTACATCGGCAGCCAGGGCATCGTGCAAGGCACCTATGAAACGTTCGCCGAGGCGGCACGCCGCCACTACGGCGGCACGCTGGAAGGGCGCTGGATCCTTACCGCCGGTCTCGGCGGGATGGGCGGCGCCCAGCCGCTTGCCGCGACCATGGCCGGGGCCTGCATGCTCGCCGTGGAATGCCAGCCCAGCCGCATCGCACGGCGCCTCGAGAGCGGTTTCCTCGATAGGCCCAGCAATGATCTGGGCGATGCGCTGGCCGCGATCGACCGGGCTCGGCGGGAGGGCAAGGCCCTCTCGGTGGGGCTGCATGGCAATGCCGCCGACGTGTTCCCGGAACTGCTTCGCAGGGGCGTCATGCCGGATCTGGTAACGGATCAGACCAGCGCCCACGATCCCCTGAACGGCTATCTGCCGCTTGGCTGGACATGGGAACAGGCCCAACGTCTGCGCCAGAGTAATCCTCAACGCGTCGTTCAGGAGGCCAAAGATTCCATCGCGATCCAGGTGCGCGCCATGCTCGAGTTTCACCGCCGGGGCGTGCCGACGTTCGACTACGGCAACAATATCCGCCAGATGGCGAAGGAGGCGGGAGTCGAGGAAGCCTTCGACTTCCCGGGCTTCATCACGGCCTATCTGCGTCCACGCTTCTGTCATGGTATCGGGCCGTTCCGCTGGGTGGCGCTGTCCGGCGAGGCAGAAGACATCCATCGCACCGAGGAGACGGTGAAGCGGCTGTTGCCCGAGCAGCCGCAGCTGCACCGCTGGCTCGATATGGCGCGGACGCGGATTCGCTTTCAGGGACTGCCGGCGCGAATCTGCTGGGTCGGGCTGGGGGAACGCGCGCCTCTGGGTCTGGCGTTCAACGACATGGTGGCTCGTGGCGAGCTGCGTGCGCCCGTGGTGATTGGCCGCGACCATCTCGACAGCGGCTCCGTGGCCAGTCCCAACCGCGAGACCGAGGCGATGCCGGACGGTTCCGATGCGGTCTCCGACTGGCCGATCCTCAACGCGCTGCTCAATACCGCCAGCGGCGCCACGTGGGTGAGTTTTCATCACGGCGGCGGTGTGGGTATGGGCTTTGCGCAGCACGCCGGGCAGGTCATCGTCTGCGATGGCACGGAAGCCGCCGCGCGGCGGATCGAGCGCGTACTGACCAACGACCCGGGCACCGGTGTCATGCGTCATGCCGATGCGGGTTACCCCGAGGCCGTCGCGTTTGCCCGGGCGCAGGGGCTTGATCTGCCGATGCTGAACGAGTAGCGAGTCAAATAGCGTTTCGTCCGCGCGGGCAAGGATGGAGTGAGCGATGGACTGGGATACGCTGTGGCTCAACTGCCACGCGGCCACCATGGTGCCGGGCGTGGCGTACGGTGCAATCCGCGATGCCGCCATCGCGGGGCGGGCCGGGCGTATTGCCTGGGTCGGCAGGCGCCAGGACCTGCCGATGGGCAACGCCGTCGAGATCGTCGATCTCGGTGGGCGCTGGGTAACCCCCGGGCTGATCGACTGTCACACGCATTTGATCTTCGGCGGCCAGCGCGCGCACGAGTTCGCGCAGCGTCTCGAAGGCGCCAGCTACGAGGATATCCTCCGTGCCGGTGGCGGCATTCTGAGCACGGTCAAAGCCACGCGTGCGGCCAGCACGGAGTCGCTGCTGGGCGCGGCCGAGGCGCGCGCGCGGGAGCGGCTCGCGGAGGGGGTGACGGTCCTGGAGATCAAGTCGGGATACGGTCTCGATGTGGAGAACGAGCTGCGCCTGCTCAGCTTGGCGCGCCGCCTCGGCGAGCACTTGCCCCTGACCGTGCGCACGACCTGTCTGGCGGCTCACGCGCTGCCGCCGGAATATGCCGGGGACCCGGACGGCTACGTAAAGCTGATCGCGAACACGATTCTGCCGCGCGCGCTGGAGGCCGGGCTGGTCGATGCCGTGGACGTCTTTTGCGAGGGCATTGCCTTTAGCCGCTCGCAGGCGGAACGCGTGCTGCAAGCGGCGCGGCGCCTCGGCCTGGCGGTGAAAATGCATGCCGGACAGCTCTCCGATGTCGGAGCGGCGGGGCTAGCCGCGCGTTACGGGGCGCTCTCGGTCGATCATCTGGAGCATGTCTCGGAGCACGATGTGCGTGCCTTGGCGCGCGCCGGTTGCGTCGCGGTGCTGTTGCCCGGTGCGTTCTACACGCTGCGTGAAACGCAGATTCCTCCGGTGGCGTTATTCCGCGAGCATCAGGTGCCGATCGCAATCGCCAGCGACCTCAATCCGGGCACCTCGCCGGCGCGCTCGCTGCGGCTCATGTTGAACATGGCCTGCACGCTGTTTCGGCTCACACCGGAGGAGGCGCTCGCCGGCGTCACCCGTGTTGCGGCGTGCGCGCTCGGTTTGCAGGGCGATTACGGCACCCTGGAATGCGGTAAATACGCCGATCTGGTGAGCTGGGACGTCGACGACCCCGCCGAGCTCGCCTACTGGGTCGGCGGTGCGCCGGTCGCGGCGCGCGTGCGTCATGGCAAAACGCTCGCGGATACCCAGGGTTGCGAAAGCGGCGGTCGCTCGACGGGGGAGTGACTCGGAGGCAAGCCGTATCTCCTTCGCTGACCGGCGCTGAGATATACGAAACGTCTTAGACGGTTTATGCTGAAATAAGCGAGCGAAAGCGAAACAGCCTATGCATATCGACACGGTGTCCGTGCCCGTATCGGATCAGGACAGGGCGAGGATGTTCTATGAGGAGGTCCTGGGATTTCGCGTCGTCCGGGATCGCCCGCTGGGATCGGGCCTTCGCTGGATACAGCTCGCCCCTCCCGGATCGTCGACCTGTATCAGCCTCGTGACCTGGCACGAGCAGATGCCGCCGGGTTGCCAGCAGGGCTTGGTGCTGGGCACGGACGATATCGAAACGGATCATGAAATCCTCCACACCCAGGGTGTCGATATCTCCGAGATTTGCACCGCCCCCTGGGGCCAATTCGCTACCTTCAGTGATCCGGACGGCAACGGTTGGGTGCTGGCGCAAGCCGAATCCGGCCCATATTTCCGTCATCTCTGAACAACCGGATACGCACTGAGAACGCCGGCGAGGCGCCGGGCGACCACTTCGCTATGGCGCCAGCCTGCCGGAGCGTGCGGCGCCGCCCCGAACGCCCGGGATGCAGCCGCTCAGCGGGCCGCCTGTGTTAGCGGATCGAAACGCATTGACAGATCGATGGCGTGCACGTGCTTGGTCAGTGCGCCGACGGAGATGAAGTCCACACCCGTGGCCGCGATGGCCGCGAGGTCAGCCATCTCGACGTTGCCTGATGCTTCCAACCGAGCGCGACCCCCCGTGCGGCGCACGGCGGCGGTCAGCGCCTCCAGAGAAAAATTATCCAACAAGAGATGATCCACGCCGGCATCGAGGGCTTCCTCGAGTTGCGCGAGATCCTCTACCTCGACTTCGATTGCCTTGCCCGGGTGCTGCTGTCGGCTTGAGCGCACGGCGGCGGTGAGCGAGCCGGCCGCGGCGATGTGGTTTTCTTTGATCAGAATGGCATCGTAAAGCCCCAGGCGATGATTGACGCCGCCCCCGCAGCGGACCGCGAACTTCTGTGCGGCGCGCAGGCCGGGCAGGGTTTTGCGTGTATCCAGGATTCGGGTCTTCGTGCCGGCGACGGCGTCGGCGTAGGCGCGAGCGGTACTCGCCGTGCCGCAGAGCAGCTGCAGGAAGTTGAGCGCGGTCCGCTCCCCACTCACCAATGCCCGCGCCGAACCACTGAGACGGCAAACGCTATGCCCCGGCGGGACGCGATCGCCGTCCTGCACGGTCCACTCGACGCGCACGGCCGGGTCGAGCTGCGCGAAAACGGCATCGAACCACGCGATCCCGCAGATGACGGCGGATTCGCGGCACACGACTGTGGCGGAGGCGGCGGTGTCGGCGGGAATCAGCTCGGCGGTGAGATCACCGCTGCCGACGTCCTCGGCCAGCGCCCGTGCGACGTCCGCCGCTATCTGCTCGGCAAGGCACATCGTTGGCTGCCTATCTCAAACGAATTTCGGATGATCGGTTGCGATCCCACGCAGAGGGGCTGCCCGTCCGGCCCGCGCAAAATGCCGATAAGAACTCCTAGATCAGATACCAGGTGCAGGACAGCGCAGTCGCGCTCAGAACGAGCGTATAGGGTAACGCCATCCAGAGCATCCGAAGATAAGAGAGCCGGATCAACGGCGCCAGTGTGGATGTGAGCAGGAACAGAAAAGCCGCTTGGCCATTGGGGGTCGCCACGCTGGGAATGTTCGTGCCCGCATTGACCGCCACCGCGAGGTGGTCGAACTGTCGGGTGGCGAGCTCGCCTGCCTCGAACGCGCTCTTCAGCTCGTCGATGTATATGGTGGCGACGAATACATTATCGCTGACGATCGAGAGCAGGCCGCTGGCGACGAAGAAGACCGCCTGCTGAACGTTTCCCTGGAACCCCAGGCCCCAGTGCACGATGGGTGTAAAGAGATGCTGCTCATGAATGATGGCGACGATGCCGAAGAAGACCACGAGCAGCGCGGTGAAAGGCAGCGCTTCCTCGAAGGCATGACCGAGGCGGTGCTCCTCGGTGATGCCGTTGAGTGCAGTGGCCAGGATGATCACCGCCAGCCCGATGAGCCCGACTTCGGCGAGCTGAAACGCCAACGCGACCACCAGCAACAGCGCCGCCAGCGCCTGGACGAGTAGGATGGCGAGATCCACGGCGCCGCGCCGCTCGCGCTCGTTGGCCTCGAACTCCGTGAGAATCTGACGCACGACCGGCGGCAGCGTGGCGCCATAGCCGAAACAGCGGCAATGCTCCAGAGCGAGGCACACGGCCAACCCGACCAGAAACACCGGTATCGTCACCGGCGCCATTCGGAGGAAGAAATCGGTGAAATGCCAGCCCATGGTATGACCGATGAGCAGGTTCTGAGGCTCACCGACGAGGGTCATGACACCGCCCAGGGCGGTACCGACCGCACCGTGCATCATCAGGCTGCGCAGAAAAGACCGAAACTGATCGAGATCCGCGCGATGGTGGCTGCCGACTGCGGTGTCATCGGTGTGATCGTGCTCATGGGCAAGGCGGGTGCCGGAGGCGGCCCGGTGATAGACGGCGTAGAATCCGCCTGCCACCGTGATGATTACGGCCGTGACGGTCAACGCGTCCAGAAACGCCGAAAGCGTTGCCGAGACACTGCAAAACAACAAGGCGAGCCGGGCCTTTGAGCGGATGCCGAGCAAGATGCGAGTGAACGTGACAAGCAATAGCTCACGCAGGAAATAGATCCCGGCGACCATGAACATCAGCAGGAGAATCACCGGGAAGTTCTGCAAAGTTTCCTCGTAAATCCGTTCCGGCTTGACCAGGCCGATCGCGATGGCCTCCAGCAACAGCAGCCCGCCCGGTTGGAGCGGATAGCATTTCAACGCCATTGCCAGCGTAAAGATGAACTCCATGACCAACGCCCAAGCGGTCAGCTGGGGTCCCGCGGCGATCAGCAGAATCGGGTTCGTCACCAAAAAACCGCTGATGGTGAGCTTGTACCATCGCGGCGAGTGGCCGAGGAAATTGCGAGCGAAGGCGTGTGCCAGATTCCACCGTAAAACTTGCGTCAGCGTCTGCGACATCGATGGTCCTCAATTCGATGGACGAGTGCCGGCGCAATCACTGCCCGCATGGTGCGCCGGAGCCAGTCAATGATAATGCCTTCAGCCGTGAGCGGAAGAGCGCCGAAGTGACGTGGCGCACACTCTCAGGGCATCGCGCTTCACCGTCTGCTGCGCTGCGCGGCAGGCGCGGGTGCTCGCGGCCTGGACGCAAAAAGCGAGCAAACCATGAAAATGCGAGCCACTTCGCGCTGCAGTGGCTCCGGCCGGGAGACGAGGATGTTAATGGGGAAAAAGGTGACGTTGCCGCGCTGCCTTGCCGGTCTCGCGGCACTGCTGTGGCCGGCGCTGGCGTTTGCCGTCGGCGGGCAGACCGCGGCGGCGGATTTGACCGGGACCTGGGTGGGCATGAGCTGCCTTGCGCTGTTTATCGTGGCTTACGCGTTCGTCATGGCCGAGGAGGTCACGGGCCTGCGCAAATCCAAGCCCGTCTTGCTCGCGGCAGGATTGATTTGGGGATTGATCGCCCTCGTCCATGCAGAGAATGGCAACGCCGCGGCCGTCGAGCCGTCGCTGCGTGCCGCATTGGAGGAATACGCGGAGCTTTTTCTCTTCCTTCTCACCGCCATGACCTATGTCAATGCGCTGACCGAGCGTGACGTATTCGAGGCGCTGCGCTCGCGACTGGCGGGCCGTGGGTTCGGGTATCGCCAACTGTTTTGGATCACGGGATTTATCGCTTTCTTGCTCTCGCCGGTGCTGGACAACATGACCACGGCGCTCGTGCTCGCCGCGGTGGTATTGGCAGTCGGCGCTGACAACCGCCAATTCGTCGCTCTGTCTTGTATCAATATCGTCGTTGCGGCCAATGCCGGCGGCGCATACAGCCCGTTTGGAGATATCACGACGCTGATGGTCTGGCAGGCCGGGGAGATTGCGTTCACCGGATTCTTCGCGCTGTTTCTGCCCGCGTTGGTCAACTTTCTGGTGCCGGCCGCTTTGATGCACTTCGCGGTCCCAACCGCCGTTCCGCCGCCGGTGCGGGAGCGAATCGCGATGAAGCGCGGCGCGAGGCGGGTCATGGTGCTGTTCGCCTTGACCATCGCCACGGCGGTGCTCTTTCATAATTATCTGAGCCTGCCGCCGTTTCTCGGCATGATGATGGGCATGGCCTATTTGCAGATGCTCGGTTTCTATCTGCAGAAGACGCATATTCCGAGCCCCTCCGATCGTCCGGACTACGGCCAGGCCGGAGATATCACCGCGTTCGACATGTACCGCCACGTGGCGCGGGCCGAGTGGGACACGCTGATGTTTTTCTACGGCATTGTCCTCAGCGTGGCGGGGTTGAGTTACCTCGGTTACCTCGCCGTGGCTTCACACTTGTTGTACGCGCAACTGGGGCCGACGCTTGCGAATTCCGCAATCGGTGTGCTCTCCGCCATAGTCGACAATATTCCCGTCATGGCCGCGGTGTTGCATATGCATCCGGAAATGTCGCAGGGCCAGTGGCTGCTGATTACACTGACCGCCGGCGTCGGCGGTAGCCTGCTATCGATCGGCTCGGCAGCCGGCGTTGCGATCATGGGCCAAGCCCATGGCCGCTATACGTTCTTGACGCATTTGCGCTGGGCACCGGCGATCGCGCTTGGCTATGCCGCGAGCATCCTCACGCATCTGTGGCTGAATTCCGGATAACGGCGGCGTTCGTGCCCGCCTCTTCAGAACGGTTTCGAATCAGGCCACGGTCACCTGCTCGTTGTCCAAATAAACGTCCTGAATGGCGTGTAACAGCTCCACGCCTTCGCGCAAGGGACGTTGGAAGGCCTTGCGTCCGCTGATCAGGCCCATGCCGCCGGCCCGTTTGTTGATCACCGCCGTGCGCACCGCCTGCTGCAGATCGTTGCCGCCGGAGGCGCCGCCCGAGTTGATCAGCCCGGCCCGCCCCATGTAGCAGTTGGCGATCTGATAGCGGGTGAGATCGATCGGGTGCTCGCTGGTGAGCTCCTCATATACTTTGCGGTGGGTTTTGCCGAAGTTGAGGGCTGTGAAGCCCCCGTTGTTCTCAGGCTGCTTCTGCTTGACGATATCCGCATCGATGGTCGCCGCCAGATGATTGGCCTGGCCGGTCAAGTCCGCGGCCGCATGGTAGTCGGTGCCGTCTTTCTTGAACGCGGGGTTGCGCAAATAGGCCCAGAGGATCGTAACCAGGCCCAGATCGTGGGCATGCGCGAACGCCTCGCTGATTTCCTGAATCTGTCGGCGCGACTCCGGTGAGCCGAAATAAATGGTTGCGCCAACGGCCGCGGCGCCGAGATCGAATGCCTGCTCCACCGAGGCGAACAGGGTCTGGTCGTAGAGGGGGGGATAGGTAAGGAGTTCGTTGTGATTGAGCTTCACAATGAAGGGAATGCGATGGGCGTACTGTCGCGAGATTGCCGCGAGAACGCCCAGGGTGGAGGCCACTGCGTTGCAGCCGCCCTCGATGGCCAGCTGGGCGATGTTCGCCGGGTCGAAATACGCCGGGTTGGGCGCGAAGGAAGCCCCCCCGGAGTGCTCTACACCTTGATCGACAGGAAGGATGGAGAGATAGCCGGTATTGGCGAGCCGGCCCTGATTGAAAATGGCCTGCAGGTTGCGCAGGACGCCTGCCTTGCGGTTCTTCTGAGCGACCACGCGGTCGATGTAATCGGGTCCCGGTAAGTGCAGCATCTGCGCAGGGATCCCGCGGCAGCGGTAGGAAAGCAGGCTCTCCGCCTCATCGCCGAGCAACGCATATACATCGGTCATTATGGTCTCTCCGTGCGTTGTGTGTTTGATCAGCAAGCCAGGACGGATACCGGCATCCAAGCAGAGATTATACTCAGCCCTTAGCCAACCCGCGGGTGGCCGATGCGGCGGTGGCGATCCGTGGCGAGAAGTTATTATGTGATATAAGTCACATTAAGGTTTTAGGCTTTCCTCTAAAAAGGGGGCCATAAAGAGCCATTGCGTTTTTGTAATTTACCAGGTGTGAGCCATGGTTGGGCAGAACAAGATTGTCTACCTAAACACCAATTGTACGCCGAGCGCAGGTGTCAAGGTGCTGAACGAGCTCTGCACCCTGGCTCAGACACGCCTGGAGGCATTGCTGCGGCAGGCCCTGGATCAAGTCGACGATGCGTTGTTCGACCGGGCGGAGAAGGCCGGCAGCAATGCAGATCAGACGATGTATTTCGCCACCATGCGGCAGGTGCGGCTGAGCCGCCGGACGGTGCTGCAGGCGTTCGCGCGCGAGGTGGACGGTGCTTTCGTGGGCTTGCGCGAGCCCGACGCGCGGGCGAGCGCGGCGGCGCAGCAAATGAGCTATTCCCTCGAGCTCATGGACGAGACGGTAGTGGAGGAGAACGTCGCGGCCGATACCGCCGTCGGCAAGCTGCGTACGCGCTGCGCGCTTCCGCTCGCTCAGCTGCAGGCGCGGCTGGACGAGCTCGTCGTCGAACGTGATGTCGATGAGGATTGTAACCCGCTGGACCCGCGCCAGATCGTGGATGCTTTCGTGGTCGCGATCGGGCGCTTCGACATCGCCATCCAGCCCAAGCTGATCATCTTCAAACTCTTTGAGAAGCAGGCGCTACTGCAGCTGCCGGCGCTCTATGAGGCCGCCAATCGCCTTCTCGCAGACGCCGGAATTCTTCCAAAGGCCGGTACTTCCGGCGAGCCGCGGGGGCTTGGCGGCAGCCAAAGCACCGGTGGCGGAACTGCCGCTGACGCCGGATCCGTCGGCGACGCGGCCGAGGAAGAAGGCGGCGCGACATTGGAGGTGCTCCAGGAGTTGCTCGCGCATCTGCGCACCGAAGAGCGCTCGACTGCGCCTGCCGCGCCGGGTATGAGCCGCTCGGATCTGGTGCAGGCACTGTCCGCCCTGCAGCAGCAGCCTAGCGGTGCCTTGGGCGTATCGAGGACCGCCGAGCGACTGAATGCCGAGGAGCTCAGGGCGCTTTTGAGGCGTTGTCCCAGGGGCGTTGGATCCGGCAGCGATGCACCGCCGTCCATCGAGCGAGCGGCGAACGATACGATCGATATCGTCAGCATGCTCTTCGATGCCATTCTGGACGATGACCGGCTCGCCCCCTCGATAAAGGCCCTCATTGCCCGTTTGCAGATTCCGGTGCTCAAAGTGGCGATGCTCGAGCCCAGTTTCTTCAATAACCGCCGCCATCCGGCGCGGGCGTTGATCAATGAGCTGGCTCAGGCTGCGATGGGCTGGGCCGAACCCGAGAACCGGGACGCTGACCTGCTCTATCGCAAGATGAATGAGGTTATGACTCGAATCCTGGAGGGGTTCGGGGAAGACATTGGTTTATTCGAGCAAGTGCTGCAGGATTTCCGTCAGTTTCTCGGTCAGGAGCGCGAGCGCGCGCGGACGGTCGAGGCGCGAACCCGGCAGGCGGCCGAAGGCAAGGCGAAAGTAGACGAGGCACGGGAACGCGTTCAGAGCGAAATCGAGCGGCGTCTGCGTATCGGGTCGGTGCCGGAGATCGTGCGCCAGATTCTGGAGGGCGCCTGGTTCAAGGTGCTCTTCATCACGTGCGTGAAGGATGGGCCGCAAGGGCAACTCTGGGAATCGCGCCTGGAGCTGATGGACCGCCTGATCTGGAGTGTCCAGCCGACGGTTTCCCCCGAGAAACGCCGGCAGGTGTTGGCCAGCATACCGGCATTGCTGAACGACCTGCGCGAAGGGCTGGAGGCGATTCTGTACAACCCCTCCGAGATGACGCGGCTGTTCAAGGACCTGGAAGCAGAGCACATCCGCTGTCTCTCCGCCACCACGGACGAAGCGGCTGGCGACGCTGCCATACACTCTGCGGCGGGCGTGCCGCCGGCGCCGGAGCCGCCAGTCGAGGCCGAGCCGCCGCCGCTTACTGAAGAGCAGCGTATCCGGGAGGAACACGTCCAGCGCTTGGCCAATGTGGAGCTTGGAACGTGGTTCGAGTTCACGACCGAGGGCGGGCGGCAGCTCCGCGCTAAGCTCTCGGCCCGACTCAACGGCGGTCGGCGCTTGATTTTCGTCAATCGCGCCGGTTTCAAGCTGGTAGACAAGAAAACGCAAGACGTGGCCGATGACCTCGGCAGCGGGCGAACGTTCATCCTCGACCACAATATGCTGTTCGACAAAGCACTGGAGCAGGTGATCACCAACCTGCGCGATCTGCGCAACAGCCAGGCACTGTAATTCCTGCTCCCGGGGAGACGGCGCCGTGAGATGCAGGGTGCCCGGCGCGCCGGACGGTGCCGATCGAAGCGCGAAGACGCAGTGACTCGTTGGGCGCCAATTCAGTCCCACGCGAGCCGCAGACCGGCATCAATATGGCGCTTGTCCAGCGTGTAGAAATTGCGAAAACTCGCTCGGCGAACCGGTGGTAGCGTGTACCGGCTGCCACCGCGCAGAACGCCGTGCCGCCCATCGAACCAGGGGGTGGAGTAGCCCTCGTAAGGAAACGGCCGAAAACCGGGGTATGGGTGAAAGCGGTTGGCGCACCATTCCCAGGCTTGGCCGACGCCTTGCAATAAGCCTGCCCTTGCGGCGATCTCCCATTCGTATTCATGCGGTAGCCTGGCCCCCGCCCAGCGGCTGAAGGCTTCAGCCTCGTAGTAGGACAGGCCGCGGACGGCGGCGCCCGGCTCCAGATCGCATGGACCGGAGGCGCGCACCTCGTACCAACAACGCTCCGCCCGACGCCAGGTAGCCGGACAGTCAACGCGCGCATCGCACAGCCAGGCCCAGCCGGCTTGGCTCCATAGCTCGCTTTGCCGATACCCGCCATCTTCCATGAAAGCGAGGTATTCCGCCGTCGTGACCGGGTGCTGAGCAATACGTCCACCGGATTGCCGAACCTCATGACGGGGCTGCTCATTGTCGTAGGCGCAGGGTTCGTCGCAGCCAATGATGACGGGCTGCGTCGGCAGCCGAAGCGCTCTTGCGAGGCGTCTTGTCGATGTCAGCCGATGGTTGGGTGTCCACTCGGTGCGGATCCGCAGCTGGCGCTGCGCGAGCACGTAGTACATGGTCTCGAGGTGTTGGGCATAGTGCTGGATCAGAAAGTCGAGCAGGTAGTGCGCATTCATCAGTCGGTGGTGGCGCACGCGCCGAGGCGGATCGGCGAGCAGGGCGAGATTCTCGCGATGGACGGCGCTTGTCCATTCCAGCAGCTCATTGCGCCCGAGGACGAGCTGGGGGCGCGCCGCCTTGTCGCACATATCGGGAAAATAAACCCCGTGCAGGGTCGCGGTGATCGCATCGTTTCTGAGCACGACTTCGCGTAGCCAATAGGTTTCAATGAACGCGCAATGGCCCATGTGCCAGCCGAGCGGGCTGAGGTCGTCGTGAAATTGGGTACGGATATCGTTGGCCGAAAGCGGGCCTACGATGCGCTGGCCGCGACGATGCATCGCCGCCAGTTCGGTGATTCGCCGCGCCTTCCCTAGCTCACATCCTGTCATGTTTCTACAGGGCGGAGACGCTGGGCTGGCGATTGCCGTTCAGCGCTACGAGATGGTGAGCGGGAACCGCTTCCCAGTGCGCGCCGGCCGTGAGGGGCTCCGAAGCGATCAAGGCCCCATGCGGACATAAGGGGTCGGATCCGGTTGCATATAGCGTCGGGCATTCATCGCCGATGGCGTGGCGAGTGACTGCGACCTCCTTGCCATCGGTCAAGGCAATGTTGAGCAAGGCCCGGCCATCGGGCACCCAGGTGGCAAGGGCGTCGACGAGGCGGCGCAGGAGCGCGCTTGGTGATTGCGGGCCTGCGGAGTTGAGCTGGCGGATCACCGCGAACAGGTATTCGGAATCCGTATTGCCGTGAATCGCCGCTTCGATCGCCGGATGCAGCCAGCGTCGTAGGCGGGGCCGGAGATCTTCTGCGAATGCGTCGACAAAGCCGTTGTGCAAAAAGAGGAGGCGTTCGTCCGCAAACGGCTGGGTATTAGCGAAACCGCTGGCAAACCCTTCTGTCGCGCTGCGCACGTTGGCGACCCACAACTCCCGCATCAGGGAACGCCCGAGCGCTGCCAGATTCGGGTCCGCCCAGACGGGCTGGATGTTGCGATAGGCGACTGGGCAGCCGCCATCGTCATACCAACCAAAACCGAAGCCGTCTGCGTTCAGCAGAGCCGAGCGCATCTCCTTGGGAGCACAGGCCTGCCGCACCAGGCTGTGCTCCGGTGCGAGTAAGAAACGCTCCAAATGCACGGCTTTGCCCAAATAGGCGGCGAGTCGGCACACGTCGATACTCCTGCGCGATTGTGCTTTCTTCTCCATAGAATGGTAGCGTATGAAGAAAAGACCTTACTAAAAGAGCGCGTTCTTATGAACATTTCTTCGGAAGGTGCTTTCGCTGACAACCGGTTACTCGAGCGTTTTGGTTTCCAGGCGGTGCCGGCCAGCCGCCCCGTACCCGATCTTGCCGAGGACGTCGCGCAGGGATTCGCCAGCCGGCCCCGCGTCCTACCCCCGAAGTATTTTTACGACGCCGCCGGATCCGAGCTCTTCGACCGGATCTGTGATACGCCGGAGTACTATCCGACGCGAACGGAGGCGCGTTTGCTCGAGCACTCGGCAGACAGCATCATCCGCCACGCGAGGCCGGATCATATAATCGAGCTTGGCAGCGGCACCTCCCGTAAAACCGCGCACCTGCTCGCGGCCTGTGAGGCAAACGGGCTGACACCGGAGTATTGGCCTTTCGATGTTTGTGAGGAAGTGTTGTATGCAGCCGCTGGAGCGCTTATTGAAGCGCATCCGTGGCTTAGGGTCCAGGCGCTGATCGGGGACTACTCGGCCGGTCTGGCGCATTTTCCGCAGCCGCCTGGGCGTCGGCTGTTCGTCTTCCTGGGCGGAACGATCGGCAATTTGACTCCGCAGAATTCGATTGCCTTCCTCAGGGAACTGCGTGGTTTGATGCGCGACGGCGACGCTTTTCTGTTGGGCGCGGATCGGACCAAGGACTCGACGGTGTTGCAGGCGGCATACGATGACGCGAGTGGCCTCACAGCGGCGTTCAACCGCAATGTGCTCAACGTCATCAACCAAGCGCTCACGGGCGATTTCGATCCCCAAGGTTTCGATCATTTGGCGCGTTATAACGAGGCGTTACAGCGCATAGAGATGTATCTCGTCGCACGGTGCGACCAGAACGTGCATCTCAAAGCGCTCGACCGCCATTACGAGTTTCTTCGCAGCGAGAGCATACTTACCGAAATCAGCCGCAAGTTTACCGCGGAGTCTTTGAACGCTGAGCTACAAGCCGCTCGGCTCGATCTCGTGAGTCACTATCAACCGGCGGATTGTTACTTCTCGCTGGTGCTGGCACGTCCGAAGTGAGCGCTCCGCGCCCGACATCATTTATGCCTCATTTGCGGCGGCCGGGGGAACTCTCTCTCGTACCGGCGGGCCAAACGGTCATGATGCGCTCGTGAATCCGAGGAGTTGCACGCACGCCGATTAGCAAGGTTGTCGAAAGGAATCGTAAGTGCCCGCGGCTTATCGGGTCCCGTCGCTTGCGAGGCGCGCACCGGCGCCGACAGCCCCGGTCGGCCTCTGCTAGAATCGCTTAGAATCGCCTACACAGCGAGTCGAAAGGATGCCGCAGTCCCCGCAGAATCTCATCTGGATCGATCTGGAAATGACGGGCTTGGATACGGATCGCGACTGTATCATCGAGATAGCGACCGCCGTCACCGACAAGGAGCTCAATATCCTGGCCGAAGGTCCGGTGTTCGCGATTCACCAGAGCGAAGCCGTGCTCGCCGCCATGGACAAGTGGAATACGGATCAACACAGTGGCTCGGGTCTGGTGGACCGTGTGCGGCAGAGTCAGATTGACGAAGAGGAGGCGGAGGAACGCACATTGCATTTCCTTCGGCAATGGGTACCGGCCAATGCTTCACCCATGTGCGGCAACAGCATCTGTCAGGACCGGCGTTTTCTGCACCGGTGCATGCCGAAGCTCGAGCAATATTTTCATTACCGCAACCTGGACGTGAGCACGCTCAAGGAATTGGCCCAACGCTGGGTCCCGGAGATTTTGCAGAATTTCTCCAAGCGTGGCACGCACCTGGCCAGGGACGACGTGCGCGAGTCCATACAGGAACTGAGATATTATCGCCAGCACTTTCTCAGGGTGCCGAATTGCGTATGAGCCGATCCGTTGTCCGCGCCCATGCCACTCCCTCAGCGAGATTGCTGCAGGGCACGGGCGCGGTGGCGTACCTCGGCGTTGCCGCTGCTTAGGGCGAGGCGGCGCACGACGGCTCGCAGCAGCGCCTCGACCTGCCGCCGGCCTGGGGCATTGCAGTAGACGGCGAGCGTTGCCCACTCGTGCTTTTGCAGTGTCCGGGCCAATAAGACGCATTGCTCGGAGCGGCTGAGAAGCGCCGTGAGTCGAGGATTCGTCAATGCGTATCGGCTCAAGCGCTCCAGGGCCACCAGCGAGTCGGCGTACTGCCGGCGGCCGAATCCGAAGGCAAGCAGATCGTCCCAGTCATCAATGGCGGGCGCGGGAGTATCACGGGCACCGAGGTGGTGAAGAAGTCTGAGTGCGAGCGCAGGTTCCAGATCGCGCAACGGCTCACTGAGCAGATTCGCAAACCGTTCGGCGAAGCGAGCTCGGGCGCTGTCCGCCAAGCGCTTTCCAGCCTCGCTCAAGGGCCGCAGCATGATAGCGGAGTGATTGCCGCTGGAGGCCTCGCGGTGGTTGCCTACGCGCACGAGTCGCAGCCCCAGGCGTGCCCAGAAGTGAACGAGTTCTTCGGTGGCGCCGAAGGCCGCCGACACATAATCGATTCCATCGCCACGCGCCTCGGTGAATAGCTGGCTCAGCAGCCGCGTGCCCAGGCCGCGGCGTTGACAGGCGGGGTGCACAGCGATACGCAGCACGCGTCGGCCGGCTAGCCGGGGTGCCTGGGCCAGGCCGGCGTGCGCCGCCAGTGATTGTGCCACCAAGTGCCCGCGTGGCCGGCGCTTCCCTAGCCAGATCGCCTCGGCGAGCTTCGCTGGAAACCCTCCTTCGTCGACGAGCAATGCAGCGGCAGCGACATGACCGCAGTGGCGAAGCACCCATACGCTCACCTCCGGGGCGTCGAGGAGATGGCGCAGATCGCCGGGGGTCGTGCGATAGTGGGCCAGCACCAGGAGTCCGAATAACTCGCTCAGAGTACGTTCATCGCTTACCAGACGGTCGCGCTCCAGAGGCTCTATTTGGCAGCGCCCGGCGGTGGCGCTCGCCAGTGCGGCAGGCGGTGCGGGCTGCGCATTGAGCAGCAGCGCTTGGAATACGAAGCGCTCGGCTGGATCGTCGCTCGCCCAGCGGATTGGCGTTTCGAGCCAGTGCGCCCGCCAACCGGGTGTCTTTTGATCGAGTATTTGCCGAAAGCGCAGGGCAAATCCGCGCCCGGCGCCTTCGTACCCATGAACCGTGCTGGCGAAGACGATCCGCGCATATCGTCCGAGCAGCCTGTTCAACACCGGCGTCGGTATTGCAGCCGCCTCGTCGACAAGCAGCAGATCGGCGGGTGGCGCTCCGGATAGCAGCGCATCCGGCGCCATGAACTCCAACATCCGGTTATCGGTCGAGATATGGCCACGCCCGCCATGGGCGTGGGGCAGTAGAATTCGGGCGTGTCGAAACAGCGTAGCGGCCGATTGGAGGCTCGGTGCGGTGACGATGATCCGCTTGAGATCGCCACCCAGCAACCGGGCGGCTGCGATCCCCAACGCGGCCGATTTCCCGCGTCCGCGATCCGATGTGAGTACGACAGGGCGGCGACGATGGCCACGCGCACAGCGCTCGATTGCGGCGATGGCGCGCAGCTGGTCCGGCGTTGGCAACTCGTGAGCGCCCTTGGCTGAAGCATTGAGCGAGGAAATTGGCGGTGAGGCCAGCTTGGGTAACCGGGTGCGCGGCTCGAGTAACAGCGCGTCTTTAGAAGAACGGATGATGCGAACCAGGCGCCGTAGGTAACGTCCGGTGAGCTGTCCGCGTGTGCGTGGATAGGCGGCGATCCGATCCGCCGCCGGGTCGGCGTAGTCGGGCCAGTCGGCGAGCGCCGGCGCGAGCAATAACACGAGGCCGCCGCCGCGAACGGCTCCGATGCTCGCAGCGCAAGCGTCCGGATCGAAGCCGTCCCAGGCATCGACAACCAGCGCATCGACTTCCCCACCCAGCGTCGGGCGGCCGCAAGTGGCGCGCCGCGGCGCGATTTCGGCGAAGGACCGGCTACCGAGCCAGGCGATTGCCGGGAGGGGAGAACGAGCGAGGAGCGTCTCGGTTTGGCGCAGGCACCAGTCGCGCTCACCTGCGAGAACCACGACCCGACGCTGGTACGAGGCACGGCAGGCCGCGATCAGAGCGCTCGTGAACTCTTCAAGTTCCTGCATTGCCCCGGGCGCAGCCAACTTATCCGCCTCGATCGCGGCGCTCCAAATCGAGCAGACAATGATAAATGAAGGCATTCACGGGCGTGGCGATTCCCGCCTGTGTCCCCAGTCGGACAACGGCCCCGGTCTGCGCCTCCAGTTCCGAGGGGCGGCCCTCCATTACGTCGCGCTGCATGGACGCGGTGGCCTTTGCGGGCAGCGCATCGATCGACGCCATGGTGGTAGTGACGATGTCGCTCGGCAAGGCGACCTGCCGCGAACGGGCGACGGCGTGGATTTCCTCCATGACCCGTTCCAGCAGGTGCCGCGTGCCCGGTTGGCTGCGCAGGACCCCCATGGGGGCGCGCGCGATCGCACCCATGCCGCTGATCGCTGCAATGAACAGGAATTTCTTCCACATCGCGGCCTCAATGTCGGGCGGCACCGTAACGCGCGTGCCCCGAGCGCGTTCGAAGCTCTGGCGCAGCCGATCCACGCGTTCGCTCGGCGAATCATCAATTTCGCCGAAGCTTACGAACGGATCGACGCCGATGTGACGGATACAGCCGGGTGCCGCACGATAGGCGATGCTCCCGCAGAGCCCGCCAAGCACGCGCTCGCTGCCAAGCGCGGCAGCGAGTTGAGCGGGCGCCTCGATGCCGTTCTGCAGGGGCACGACCATCGTCCTGGCTCCGAGCATCGGGTGCATGGCGCGGGCGGCATCGGTAACCTGCCAAGCTTTGACGCAAACCAGGACGACATCCACCTCGCCCACCTCGCGCGGGTCGTCCGTCACGCGCACGGTTTCGACGTGAAAGCTCCCCGCGATGCTTTCCACTCGCAGCCCCTGGCGCCGCATGGCTTCCATGTGCTCGCCACGGGCAATGAATACGACGTCCTCATCGGCTTCGGCGAGGCGGCCGCCGAAATACCCGCCAACACCGCCCGTGCCGAAAATTGCTATGCGCATGACCAACTCTCGAATCCAGATAGAGGCTGGAAAAGCGGAAGGATTCCAATTCCGTTATGGGAAGGCCGCGCGTTTCGCCTCCGAGTGTTGCCAACGGATGTGGCGCGCGTTTCGAGGGCGTGACAGGCATAATGGGCACAACCACCCGGCGCTCCAGCTTCTCGCCAAGCGTCGTCAGAAAGCGGGGTTCCGCGCGCGGCCCGAGGGGGCCGCTCGCGCGGGTGGCCCACAAATCGGCTGGAAGGGCGGCGAGGCGCCCGGGTTCATACGTCGCGTCATGAGCGCGCGCAGTCGCCGTCCGGTTCGACCGGATACTCTCGTGAGGTAAAGATGTCGTAGCCGCGCGTTTGACTCGTCCGCTTCACTGCCTGTCCCAGGGTGGATCGACTCGGCGGCAGCCCGTGCCACATTGGTAATTTTCTGTGCGTTTCCTTTGCCGGTATCCATTTATAACCTCGTGCCAAAGACATTCAAGTGTGTTCGCTGGACCGTGACGGGCTCTGCAAGTCTCCCTCACCCATTTCTGCGCGCACCACGCCCGACGTTTCCAAAGCTGGCGCAAAGCGTGGAGAAGGCCGTGGTATTGCAGTGGCAGTCAGTCACGGCTGCCCGAATGGGGCCGCACAATGGGTTTTTCAATCGCCGTTTGTCGGGAAATTCTTGTCGGTCGGGAAAAGGATTCGCCTTCCGCGCAGGGGAAGGCGCCATGGCGTGCAATTTCTCAATGCTATGAGCAATCCCGCCGAGCGGCTCAGTGCATCAATACGCCTACGCCGCCTCCGACCCGGGGCGGATGTCGAATGCAATGGCCGGAATGGGGAATATCAACACAGGCAAGATAACCTGTTTCTACTCAGGTAGAATTCGCCCCCAACACCCAGGGCGCCATGCGGCGACCCGAAAATTTCCATGCGCGACGATTTAGGCATTCTTCTTCCACTAAATCCGCGCGGAGTATAACCCGAGGAGCTGAATTCGGCTATGCCCAGAAGCAAACCGGCGTTGGAGCAGCGTCCCGCCAGCAGCAATCTGAAGGTCCTCACGCAACTGCTCGCCTTCCTGCGCCCCTACCGCATCACTTTGCTCTGCGCGCTGATCGCCTTGCTGATCGCGGCCGCCGCGGTGCTCGGCTTCGGCGTGGTTTTGCGCCATATGGTGGATTACGGGTTGAGCAACGGCTCGGCGACGGCTCTGAACCAGGCTCTGCTGTTCTTTCTGCTCGTTGTTACGGTGATGGCAGTATCGGTAGCTGCCCGGCTTTATCTGGTGACCTGGATCGGTGAGCGGGTGGTGGCGGATATTCGTCGAGCTGTTTTTGCCCAGGTGCTCAAGCTGGAGCCGGCGTTTTTCGAGGTGACGCGCACCGGCGAGGTCATTTCGCGGCTGACAACGGACACCTCGCTGTTGCAGGTGGTGGTCGGTTCGACGCTCGCGATTGCCGTGCGTAATGTGCTGCTGATCGCCGGTGGGCTGGTGATGCTGACGATCACCAGCATCAAACTCGCCGCGCTGGTTCTACTTGGCGTTCCGCTCGTGATCGTGCCGCTGTGGTTGCTCGGCCATCGGGTGCGGGGTCTCTCGCGCAAGAGTCAGGACCGGATCGCCGACGTGGGCGCCTATGTGGGCGAGGTGCTGTACGGCATCCGCACCGTTCAGGCCTTCTGCCACGAGCGCATCGACGAGAAGCGCTATGGCACGCAGGTAGAGGCCGCTTTCGACACCGCCATTCAGCGTACCCGGGTAAGCGCGCTGCTCACGGGATTGGTGATGCTGCTCACGTTTACGGCGATCAGTCTGGTGCTGTGGGTGGGGGGCCGTGATGTCCTGGCCGGGCAAATAACGGGCGGCCAGCTCTCCGCCTTCGTGTTCTACGCGGTGCTCGTTGCCGGCTCGATTGGTGCGCTAAGCGAGGTGGCGGGCAATCTGCTACGCGCTGCCGGCGCTACCGAACGGCTGTTGGAGTTGCTCAACACCGAGCCGAAAATCGCGTTGCCTGCCCAGCCGGTTGCGTTACCCGAACCCGCGCGCGGTGAGCTGGAGTTGCGCAATGTAACCTTTCATTATCCTTCCCGGCCCGAAACCGCCGCCCTGCGCAAGCTCTCGCTCACCTTGGTATCGGGTAGCAAGATTGCGCTGGTGGGACCGTCCGGTGCCGGAAAATCCACGGTATTGCAGCTGCTATTGCGCTTTTATGACCCGGACGAGGGGGTCATCCGCTTCGATGGTATCGATCTGCGCTTGCTTGATCCGCAGCAACTTCGCCAACGGGTGGCATTGGTTCCGCAGGACCCGGTCATATTCGGCGCGGATGCCTGGGAGAACATTCGCTATGGACAAAGCGGCGTGACCGATTCGCAAATTCGTAAGGCCGCGGAGGCGGCGCATGCGGCTGAATTCCTCGACCAATTGCCCCACGGCTTTGATACCTTTCTCGGTGAGCGCGGTATTCGCCTCTCCGGTGGGCAGCGCCAACGCATTGCGATCGCCCGCGCCATTCTGCGCGATCCGGCGCTGTTGCTGCTCGACGAGGCGACCAGTTCCCTCGATGCCGAAAGCGAGCGATTCGTTCAGGATGGTCTCGAGCAGCTTATGCACGGGCGTTCAACGCTCATCATCGCGCATCGGCTCGCTACCGTTCGCAAAGTAGATGAAATCCTGGTCATGGATCAGGGGGGCATCGTCGCCCGCGGCCGTCACGATAAGCTGATCCACGAGCACGGGCTATACGCGCGGCTGGCGGCACTTCAATTTCGTGATGTGCCCGACGCGCTGGTGCACGCGGCAAATGAGTGAAGCGCGACATCGTCCCGAGAATCGTAACTCGACGCCGCCTCGGCAGACGACCCGCAAGCTTGGCGAACACCTTGCGCCGAGCGCTCGACAGGTCGAACGCCCGGCAGCGGTGGCGGGCCGGAGAGTCGGGCGGACGTCTTTCCGGCCAGGAAGCCGGTCGAACCGGGTTGCTCCGCGCTAGCCCGCGCGAGCGGAAGCCGTGTAGCGCCGGCTCTCTAATCGAGCTTTCGGGAGACCGAGTAGCCTACCGTATAGCTGTCGTCGTAGGAGGAGCGCTCGCGAATGGCTTCGGGAATTTTCTGGCCCGAAGGCCCGAGCGCGCGTTGGACCTCCAGCGGCTGCAGATACATCAGCGGTGATGAAATCGAGACGGTGTAACGCCCCGGCGGAAGCGCGCGCCCACGGTCGCTGAACGCGGCGGACTCGAAGTAGCCGGAATGCACGTGGGCTGTATCCTGCGCGTAGTATCCGTTGATGTCGGTGTGCAAGGAGATGCGAAGGTTCATGCCGTCGGGTAGCGTGGTGCGGCCGGATACCACGGCTGCGCCGCGTGTATTGCGCGTGAGTTCAACCTCGAGGGTGGCGGGAGGGGACGCCGTCTTGTCGGCACGGCATTTACGATCACTCAGGGCTCGGGTGGCCGCAGTGAAGCCCATAAGGCTGAACTCTTGCGTCCTTGCTGGTTCGCCGACGGGCTTCACCCGCACGTAGAGAATCCGTCCGGCCTTCATCCGCGCGACCGTATCGGTGGGCAGCGCGACTGTGCTTGCCCCAGGGGATTTCGGCCTGGACAGCACACGTTTGCGGGTGGTATCGATCCAGTATTCGATCCGCCCCTCCAGGCCGGGCCCGTGGAGCGATACGAGCGTCGGCGTTGTGCCGTCAAAGCGCAGCGCCATGCGCCCGGTATCGTCGGACTGCCTGATATAGCAGGCGGCTGCCTCTTTGACTATCCGAAACGCTTTATGCTCGCTGACGATCTGATTGGGTTGATTGGTCCCGCCCTCGGCGAGTGCCTGGGGTACGCTCCATGCGACGACGACAGTCAGCGTTGTTGTGATTATCCGAAAAGATCCCACCGCTGTTTCCCCTTACGTTCTCTCCATGCCCGGGATTGCCTATGATCTTCCTGCAAGCCTACCGCATATTGCGCTCGCGCCAAGCACTTTGGCCGCGCGAAAAAACGGTTACATGTTCGCTGCCAGGCAGGGCCGCTCACGCCAAACTAGGATAAAAATGCCCGGTGTGGATTAGCGTGCCCCGCAGTGTCTGTATAGCTCCGTTTTCCCAGGACACTTTTAGTATCACTTACCTTCGTGTCCTGGGAAAACGGAGCTATACAATGTATTGGCTCCGACGCGTAAAACCGGATACTTGCTCCGGTCTGGGGTGCTTCTTTCCGGGCGGAGCCGGCGAAGCGACGGCCCGCTAGCCACTTGCTGCGGCTATGTCGCCGCCAAATCATTTGCGTATGACAAACCAATTGTTTTGGATGTCATGCGCTAACTCGTCTTTCTCAACCACCTGGAAGCCGGCTCGGCCTAGATACTCCCTCGTTTTCTCCTCTCCCCACATGGCGCCTAAACCTTGCCCGTTCTCGACCGAGCCCCGATTCGTTCCTGCTTTTCCGCGCAGAACCGTGCTCGGGTTCGGTCTTGCAAGGCAGAGCCACCGATCAGGTTCTATCCTAGTCATTAAGGGCACTTCTTGAAGGGCGGATGGCGTGCTTGCAGGCCCGGTTGCGCGCGCTGTGCCCGAAACCTTGATGGTTTGCGCGGTCACAGCGCCTCAAGTGCGGCGCGCGTTTGTTTGTAAACGCATGCAGCGGATTCGGGGGCTACCCGCCAGACGGTTCGATGAGCAACGACATTGCCGCAACCAAGCCGTTGAAGGCGAATGGGACTGGCCGTCGCGAGGTGCAAGCGGTAGCCAACCGCTCGGGGGTTTTTGTTCTCATCAGAATAGCCGCGGACCACAGGGCCGCGGCACGGGGAGCTGACAAGCATGTGTTGCGGCTCCTTACCAGCCGGAGATCGCACTTATGCCCGATTACGCTACCGAGAACGTCCGCAACATCGCCCTGGTCGGGCACGCCGGGGCGGGGAAAACCACGCTGATCGAATCGCTGCTGGCCACGGCCGGGGCCGTGGCCAGCGCCGGCAGCGTCGAGCGGGGGACGACGGTCAGTGACGCCGATCCTCTGGAGAAATCCATTCACCATTCCATCAGCGCCTCGGTCGTGAGTTTGGATTGGAAGGGCGCGCACATCAATTTCATCGATACGCCGGGCTCTCCGGACTTTCTGGGCCAGGCGCTGGCCGTCCTGCCGGCCGTGGAAACCGTGGCGCTGGTGATCAACGCCCAAGCGGGAATCGAGAGCACCGCACGGCAGATGATGCAGATTGCCGGCGAACGTGGACTGTGTCGGCTCATCATCGTTAACCGCATCGATGCCGATGGAGTCGACCTGCAACGACTGCTCGAGGAGATCCGTGCGAACTTCGGCTCCGAGTGCCTGGCGCTGAACCTGCCGGCAAAGGGCGGCACCGCGGTGGCGGATTGTTTTTTCACTCCCTCCGGCGAGGCGGACTTTTCCTCGGTTGAGGCGGCTCACGACGCGTTGGTCGATCAAGTGGTGGAGATCGACGAGGAGCTGATGGCGCTTTATCTCGAACAGGGTGAGGAGCTCGACCCGAAGCAGCTCCACGAGCCGTTCGAGGCCGCTTTGCGTGAAGGGCATCTGATACCGATCTGCTTCGCTTCCGCGACTAGCGGCTCCGGGCTGACGGATTTGCTGGACGTTTTCGACCAGCTCATGCCCAATCCGCTGGAGGGTAACCCGCCGCCGTTCATCCGCGAGGACGACAGCGGTGCTCGTGAATACCAAGCTCAGCCCGATCCCGAAAAGCACGTACTGGCGCACGTGGTAAAGCTCGAGCACGATCCTTTTCTGGGCAAGCTTGCGGTATTCCGGGTGCATCAGGGTACCGTCACCCGCGAGAGCCGCCTTTACGTGGGCGACGCGCGCAAGCCGTTCAAAACCGGTAATTTGTTCAAGCTCCGCGGGAAAGAGCGCAACGAGGTGGATCGCTGTATTCCGGGGGATATCTGTGCCGTGGCCAAGGTCGAAGAGATCCACTTTGATGCCGTGCTGCACGATTCCCACGACGAGGACCATATCCGCCTGCACCCCATGGCGCTGCCGACGCCGGTGTTCGGCGCGGCGATCCGCGCTGCGCGCCACGGCGATGAGCAGAAACTCTCCGAGGTGCTGATGAAGCTGGCCGAGGAGGACCCGGGGGTGCGCATCGAGCAGAACCGAGCCACCCACGAGACAGTACTCTGGGGCTTGGGCGATCGGCATCTGCGGCTGACGCTGGAGAAGATGCAGCAGCGCTACAACCTGGAGGTGAAGACCAAGCCGCCGTCGATCGCCTATCGGGAAACGATCACGGCAGCCGCCGAGGGGCACTGCCGGCACAAGAAGCAAACCGGTGGCGCCGGGCAGTTCGGCGAAGTGTTTCTGCGCATCGCGCCGCTGCCTCGCGGGGGCGGCTTCGAGTTCGTCAACGAGATCCGCGGCGGGGCCATCCCCGGTTCCCTCGTGCCGGCGGTGGAAAAGGGCGTGCGGCAGGCCCTGGACGATGGGGCGGTCGCCGGGTACCCACTGCAGGACGTTCAGGTCACGGTTTACGACGGCAAGACCCATCCGGTGGATTCCAAAGAGATCGCCTTTGTAATCGCCGGGCGCAAAGCCTTTCTGGATGCGGTCCACAAGGCGCATCCGATCGTGCTTGAGCCCATTGTGGAGCTGATGATCGACGCGCCGAGTTCGGCGATGGGCGATATCACGGGCGATATCGCGGCGCGGCGCGGGCGTATACAGGATACGCAGAGCCACAGCGCGCACGTCACGCTGCAGGCCGTGGCGGCCTTGGCCGAGCTCGAGGATTTCGCCTCCAAGCTCAAGGCCATGACCGGTGGCGAGGGCAGCTACAATCTGCGCTTCAGCCGTTATGAGCCGGTGCCTGGCCATATCCAGCAACGCCTTGCCAATGAGTTCAAACCGCTGGAGGAAGAGGCATAGAGCGTGGCGAGCGGGGCGCTGCGCATTGCGGGCGCGCTCACCGATGAAGGCGCTTTGTGACTAGGCGATACAAACCAGAGGCGGATGTGCCGGGCTCGCGCAATGCAGAGCCTCCCGGCGACGAGCCACCGGGCGAGGCAGCGGCTCGGCTGCGTCGGCATATCCGTCGGTTGGCAGGCGAGATCGGGGAGCGCAACGTGTACCGGGCGCAGGCCCTGGCGGCGGCGCAGGATTATTTGCGCTCGTGTTGGCAGGAGCAGGGCTATGCGGTGGACGAGCAGCGCTACACGACGCGGGGAATCACCTGCGCCAATCTCGAGGTCATGCCGTCAGGCTGTTCGTCCGGCGGGCGGGTTCTGGTGGTGGGCGCGCACTATGATACGGTGCCGGGCAGTCCCGGGGCGAACGACAACGCGACGGGAGTCGCTGCCTTGCTCGAGCTCTCGCGGCGTTTCGCCGCGCTGCGCCTTCCCTGCGAGATGCGCTTTGTCGCCTTCGCCAACGAGGAGGCGCCTTTTTTCCTTACCCAGGACCAGGGCAGCCTGCGTTACGCTGCTCGCGCCCGGGCCCGGGGTGAGGACATTCGTCTGATGATCTCGCTGGAGACGATGGGCTGTTACCGCGATTGCCCCGGCACGCAGGCTTACCCGCCGCTGCTGCGCTATGCCTTCCCGGATCGCGGCAATTTCATCGGGTTCGTCTCGAATCTCAGATCACGGCCGGCTTTGAAACGCCTGGTCAAGGCTTTTCGTGCCGCCACCGATTTTCCGGCGGAGCATATTGCCACGCTGGCCGTAATCCCTGGAGTGGCCTGGAGTGATCACCTTTCTTTCTGGCGCCAAGGTTACCGCGCGGTAATGGTCACCGACACGGCGTTCTACCGCTATCCTTATTATCATTCCGCCGAGGATACTCCGGACAAGGTGAGCTGTGATCGGCTCGCCGCCGTTACCGATGGGCTCGGCCAGGCACTATGGACACTCGCCCACCAACGTGGGCTCTAAGCGTTGTTGTGCAGCCATACCGCACGGCGGCACTCGGTGCGGGGGAGCGCGATTAGGCTCGCTTTATGCCGCCCCCGGGAGCACGGCAAGGTCGCAGGCAGCTTGCCAAGCTCGCTTGGGCGCGTACGCGAGCATGCCTATGAGGCCGACGAGGAGCGGGCGGGGAAGGCGATGGTTTGCGCAGCGCGGTTGGGATGGGGGCTGAAATGCCTTCAGGGACGCGAGCTCAGGGTCATAAAATGCGTGCCGCGCGGTGGCTTCCCGCGCTCGGCTTGCTGCTTGCCCTGAGCGGCGCCATGTTCGTGTTGTTGCCGGGCCTGGCGTACCGATGGCAGCTTCTGGGGCTCGGCGCGGCGTTCACGCTACTGCGCTGGGGGGCGTATATCGGCCTGGCCGGCGGTCTCGTCAGCGTATTGGCGTTGCTGAGCGAGTGCATCAGCGCGCGCCGGTTTACCGCGCATGCGTTGCTTGCCTCGATTGCATTGGCAATCGGGGGCGCGAGCTTTGGTTTGCCTTGGACGCTGCTGCAACAGGCGCGCCGTGTGCCGCCCATCCATGACATCACCACGGATACCGCGCGGCCGCCTCATTTCGAAGCCATTCTGCCGCTGCGCCGCAGCGCACCGAATACCTCCGCCTACGGCGGGCCGGAAGTCGCGCGTGCACAGGAGTCCGCCTATCGCGACATTCAGCCGCTGCGCTACCCGGCCCCTCCCACGCGTGTCTTTGCGGCCGCCCACGGCGTGGCCGAGGCGAGGGGTTGGCGGGTGGTCGCCGCGGCGCGAGAGGCCGGGCGTATCGAAGCGACCGCAACCACCTTCTGGTTCGGCTTCAAGGACGATGTTGTGGTTCGAATCCGCGGGGTGGCTGACGGCACGCGTGTTGACATACGTTCGGTCTCGCGGGTCGGAGTCAGCGATCTCGGCAAGAACGCGGAGCGGATCAGGCAGTTCCGTGAGCGGCTAACGAGCGAGCTCAGCGGTGCGTAGGCGGCGGCACGGTAGCGAGGCGGTCAGTCACGGCATTGCGGTACGCGCAGGCTGGGATTGCGGCTATAGTGGGTGGCGCGACGGGTCGAGCAAGTGTTCGCCCCGGGCGAAACGACGAACGACAAAGAGAGAGGACGCATATGCCGGACGAGGGTCGCAAGCCGCACCGTATCGCAGGGTTATCCATTTTGGCCGGCATGACGCTGTCGCTGCTGCTACTCCCTGTTGTAGCGGTTGCCGCACCGCCGGCCACCGTGCCCGTGTTGCCGTTGGAGCAGGCCCAGAAAGCAGTGTCAGCGGCGGTGAGTGCCTGCAGTGCGGATGGGTATCGCGTGAGCGCGGCGATCGTCAACCGCCACGGTATTCTCAAGGCCTTCGCGCGGGCCGACGGCGCCGGACCGCATACCGTGGACAGCAGCCGCCATAAGGCTTATACGGCCGCCAGCCTCCGGGAATCCACGACCCGGCTGGCTCGTCTGATTGCCGGGAAACCCGAGCTCCAGGCCCTGCGGGACATGAACGCGTCCATTCTCATCCT
>NZ_JBXWZQ010000183.1:0-6430 GCF_059432795.1 Nitrococcus sp.
TGACGGGGCCGGTGACGATGGGAATGAGTTCAAAATTTCGGCGTTCGCGCTGCGATGAAGGGCGCCGGATCTACAGGCGGGCCCCCGAGTAACGGCGCGATTCGAGCGCGAGCACGGTGGCCATCAATTTTCGCGCCGTTAGGGCGGGCTCGCTCGGCAGGGATCATTTAGACCTCGCGAGCAAGCCGGTGCGCTTGGCTATAACGTCGACCCCGAGCACTGGCGTGCATGCGCGGCGCTCCGGGCGCAATGTGGAGGCACTAGCGGGGGGCTGACGGCGTTCGTTTAGGCCGTTCGCCGGTGCAGGGCAACGGGAACGCGCCGGCGTCCCCAATCGCCCGGCTCGCGCTCGAAGATGCCGGGCAAGCGGGTTCCGCAGAAGCGGCAGCAACCGGTTGCAGTGAGATTCCAGGTCGAGAGTTCATACCAGTCTCGCCCGATCAGACGTTGCCCGCAGCCATGGCAGTAGGTGCTGCCGCCGTCCACGTCGTGAACATTGCCCGTGTAGACGTAACGCAGGCCGTTGGCGAGGGCGATATGCCGAGCCCGAGTCAAGGTTTGCGGTGGCGTGGACGGCGCGTCACGCAGCTTGAAGTCCGGATGGAAGGCGGTGAAATGCAGCGGCACGTCCGGGCCGAGCTCATCGCACACCCAACGGCTGAGCGCATCGAGTTCGCGCGAATCGTCGTTGTGGCCGGGTATCAGCAGCGTCGTGATCTCGAGCCAGACGCCGGTCTCGTGTTTCAGATATTTCAGAGTCTCGAGCACCGCGGCGAGCGATGAGCCGGTCAGCTTGCGATAGAAACGCTCGGTGAATGCCTTGAGGTCGATGTTTGCGGCATCCATGTGCTGGTAGAGCTCAGCGCGCGGTTCGGCGCACATGTAGCCGGCGCTTACGGCCACGGCATTGATGCCGTGCTCATGGCATGCCTGCGCGACGTCGATCGCGTATTCGAAAAAAATCACCGGGTCATTATAAGTGAACGCCACGCTGCGGCATCCCGTACGCACTACCGCGGTGGCCAGATCCTGCGGTGCCGCGCGGTCCGCCAGGGTATCGAGTTCCCTGGATTTGCTGATGTCCCAGTTCTGACAGAATTTGCAGGCCAAATTGCAGCCGGCGGTGCCGAAGGATAGGACGGGCGTTCCCGGCAGAAAGTGGTTGAGCGGTTTTTTCTCGATCGGGTCGATGCAAAAGCCGCTGGAGCGTCCGTAGCTCGTCAGGACGATTTCCTCGCCGTCCTTGCAAGCGCGCACGAAGCACAAGCCGCGCTGGTTCTGCCTGAGCTTGCACGCGCGGGGGCAGACATCACACTGGATACGCCCGTCCTCCAGCCGATGCCAGTACCGGGTTGCGACGGTGTCGGCTGAGAAGAACACGCGTTCGGCTTGCACCGACTCTTGCTCTTGAGGCCTTTCGTTCATCTCATTTGCAAGTGTCGCCCATACAGCTATAACGTCAATACCATCTTTCCTTCGTTCGAGCGGGTCACCCGGCACGGAATCGAGCTCGAATCGCGCCGTTGTCTACAGAGGCCTTGCACAGGGAATATGTCGAAAATCGTCCGCGAACCGGCCGTTGCTGAGCTGTTTTATCCCGGCGAGGCCGATGCGCTGCGCAAACTCTTGGAGCAGCTGATGAGCCGCCCTGCGGCGGCCCCCTGCACGCCGAAAGCGCTGATCGTGCCGCATGCGGGCTATGTCTTTTCGGGAGCCACGGCGGCCCTTGCCTATGCACTGGTCGCGCCGGCCCGTTCCCGCATAAAACGGGTGGTACTACTGGGGCCTGCGCACCGGGTGCGGTTTCAGGGCATCGCCGGCCATCCGGGCGATGCTTTCCTAACTCCGCTGGGCGAGGTCGCGTTGGATGACGCGGCGTTGGAGTTGCTGGCGGACCTCTCATACGTGGGGCTTTCGGACGAGGCGCATGCCGAAGAACACAGCCTCGAGGTGCAGCTGCCGTTTCTGCAATACGTGCTCGATGATTTCCGCCTCGTGCCGCTCGCCGTGGGCGATCTGCCCGCCGAGGCGACAGCCTTGGTGCTCGAGCGCCTCTGGGGGGGCGAGGAAACCCTGATTGTCGTGAGCACCGATCTCAGCCACTACCATGACTATGAGAGCGCGCGACGCATGGATACGCAGACGGCGGAGAATATTCTGCTCAAGCGTGCGGAGGCAATCGGCTTTCAGGATGCCTGCGGGCGTAGCCCGCTCATCGGGCTGCTGGAGCTCTCGCGCCGGCGAAACCTGCGCGTCGAGCAGCTGGGCCTTTGCAGCTCGGGGGATACCGCCGGCAACCGCCAGCGGGTAGTGGGCTACGGAGCGTTTGCGGTTTATGGAAATTGATGCCGAGGATCGCCGGTGGCTTCTGGAGCTTGCCCGTGAGAGCCTGAGGCACGGCTTGCTCAATGGCCGGGCGCTGCGGGTCTACCCGCGAGAGTGGCCCGCACAATTGTGCGAGCCGGCTGCCAGCTTCGTTACGTTGCGCCGGCGCGATCAGCTGCTGGGTTGCATCGGCAGCCTGGAGGCGCGCCGTTCGCTGATATGCGATGTTGCCGAGAATGCCTATGCGGCCGGTACGCGGGATCCGCGTTTCGCTCCGGTGCAGTGGGTCGAGCTCGCGGAGGTCGGCGTCGAGATCTCGGTGCTTACCCCGCCCGAGGCACTGGGCGTGGCGAGCGAAAGCGAGCTGCTCGCACAGATCCGGCCCGGCGTGGACGGGTTGATTCTGGAGTGGCAGGGGCAACGTTCCACTTTTCTGCCCGCCGTCTGGTGCCAGCTGCCCCGACCGATCGACTTCCTGGGTCAGCTTCGACAAAAGGCGGGGCTGGAGGCCGAGTTCTGGGCGCGTGGCATGAAATTTTATCGCTACCAGGCGATTTCCTTTGCGGAGGACAGCGTGCCTTTCGCGCCCGCATGAGCCGGCGCGCATCCGGATCGGATACGTGATTTTGGGCCGTGGTTTCGAGGAGGCGCTCGGCGCAATCGCATTGAGCGGAGCACCCGCAGCGGCTCAGGGTTCTTGGGCGAAGTGGTTTGGTTCGTCGAGCAACACGGCCTCCGCCGGTTCGTCCTCACCGAGGGACATCAAAGAGGCATTGCCTCCGGCCGCCGTGGTATCAATGCTCAGCGCCCGCTCGCTGGTGAACCGCGTCAGGTAGTGCGGCCCTCCGGTCTTGGGCCCGGTGCCGGACAACCCTTCGCCCCCGAACGGATGAACGCCCACCACCGAGCCGATTATGTTCCGGTTGACGTAAACATTGCCCACGCGCATGCGGCTCACCACGTGCTGCACCGTCGTGTCGATACGGCTGTGAATGCCGAAGGTCAGCCCATAGCCGGTGGCGTTGATTTCGTCGATGACGCGGTCCAGCTCGCTGGCCTCATAGCGGATCACGTGCAGGATGGGCCCGAACTTCTCCTCCGAGAGCTCCCGCAGGCTGCGCAGCTCGAAGGCGCAGGGCGGGAAGTAGGTGCCGTTTTCCGTGGCTGCCGGGAGTTCGCAGCGATAGAGCCGCCTCGCCGTTGCGCTCATGTGCTCGGCATGCGCCTCGAGCCTGCTACGGGCGTCCTCGTCGATTACCGGCGTGACATCCGTGGCGAGACTCCAGGGATCACCAATGCGCAACTCGGCCATGGCGCCGGTCAGCATCTCGATCACGCGATCGGCGATCTCTGCCTGCAGGTAGAGCACTCTGAGCGCCGAGCAGCGCTGCCCCGCACTCTGGAAGCTCGACTTCACCACATCGCTGACGACTTGCTCGGGCAGCGCGGAAGAGTCGACGATCATGCCGTTCTGCCCGCCGGTCTCGGCGATCAGCGGCACGATGGGACCGGCACGCTCGGCAAGCGCGCGATTGATGAGCTTGGCGGTCGCCATGGAGCCGGTAAACGCCACGCCGTCGACCCGCCGGTCCTGCACCAGCGGCATGCCCACGCTGGGCCCATCGCCCGGCAGGAGGTGCAGAACATCCGGCGGGATTCCCGCCTCGTGCATCAGTTGCGCGGCATAGGCACCGATCAGGGAGGTCTGCTCGGCCGGCTTGGCGATCACGGCATTGCCGGCGACCAGCGCGGCGCTGATCTGGCCGGTGAAAATCGCAAGCGGGAAGTTCCAAGGACTAATGCAGGCGAACACGCCCCGGCCATGAAGCGAGAGCTGATTGCGCTCTCCCGTGGCGCCGGGCAACTGCAGCGGTGGCGCGATGTCCGAGCGCGCTCGCGCGGCATAGTAACGGCAGAAGTCCACCGCCTCGCGGACCTCCGCGACGCCGTCCGGGATGTGCTTGCCCGCCTCGCGGGCGCACAGCGCCACGAGCTCCGGTAGGTGCCGCTCATAGAGTCCGGCGAGACGATCGAGGCAGTCGGCACGTTCGGTGGCAGGGCAGGAGGCCCACTCGGGCGCCGCCTGCCGCGCCCGCGCAAGGGCGACTTCGAGCGCCTCCCGCCCGGCGAACGCCACCGTGCCGACCCGGCGCGTGCGGTCCGCCGGTGAGTACACGGCGCTCTCCGGCGCTTCGTGCCAGCGCCCACCGATGAGGGGGGCGGCCCGCCAATCGTCATGATCCGCGTGCATCATGCCGTGGTGCAGCCATTCGAGCTGGTCCAGGTCGGAGAGATCCACGCCCTTGGCGTTGCGCCGCTGCGGGCCGTAAATGTTGATCGGCAGGGGGATGCGCGGATGCGGGATATAGGAGCGCGCGGCCATCTTGGCCACCGGGTCGGCGATGATCTCCTCGATTGGAACCTTCTCGTCGACGATGCGGTTGACGAACGAGGAATTGGCGCCGTTTTCGAGCAGCCGCCGCACCAAGTAGGGCAGCAGATCCTCGTGGCTGCCGACCGGCGCATAAACCCGACAAGCAACGCCCGTGTGCTCCTCGCCCACGATCTGGTCATAAAGCGGCTCGCCCATGCCGTGCAGACGTTGGCATTCGAAGTCGCGGCCTTCGCCGGCCACTTCCAGCACATACGCAAGCGTGTGGGCGTTGTGGGTGGCGAACTGCGGATAGAAGCTGCGGGGATTCGCCAGCAGCTTGCGGACGCAGGCGAGATACGAAACGTCTGTGTTGGCTTTGCGTGTGAACACCGGATAGCCGCTCAAGCCGAGCTCCTGAGCCCGTTTGATCTCCGTATCCCAGTAGGCGCCCTTGACCAATCGCACCATCAGGCGCCGCCCATGGTGCGCGGCCCGTTCGCTCAGCCAGTCGAGCAGCGGGAAGGCCCGTTTCTGGTAGGCCTGCAAGGCGAGCCCCAGACCTTGCCAGCGGTGCAGCTTTGGCTCGGCGCACAGCGCATCGATGAGCTCCATGGAGAGATCCAGGCGTGCCGCTTCCTCCGCGTCGATGGTCAGGTTGATATCGTAGTGCGCTGCTTGCAGCGCCAGCGCACGCAGCCGCGGCAGCAGCTCGCGCAGGACACGGTCTCGATTGGCGAGCTCGTAGCGCGGATGCAGCGCCGAGAGCTTGATGGACACCCCTGGCGATTCGATCGGACCGCGGCCGGCAGCGATCTCGCCGATGGCCTCGATCGCCTCGTGGTAGCGATCGAAGTAGCTCCGCGCATCGGCATCGGTGCGCGCCGCCTCGCCTAGCATATCGTAGGAGTAGCGATAGCCCTGGCGCTCCGAGGCCCGGGCGCGGCGCAGCGCCTCCTCGATGTCGCGCCCTATGACGAACTGCCAGCCCAGGATACGCATCGCTTGGCGTAGTGCCTGGCGGATCAGCGGTTCGCCGCTTTGGCGAAGCAGACGCTGCAACACGCCGCGCAGATGCTGCTGCGGCTGCTCACGGTAGCTCAGCAGCCGTCCCGTGAGCATCAGCGCCCAGGTGGAGGCGTTGACGAAGAGCGAATCGCTGTCGCCGAGGTGCTGTTCCCAATGGTGGGAGCCGATCTTGTCCTCGATCAGCTTGTCGACGGTCTCGGTGTCCGGGATGCGCAGCAGCGCCTCGGCCAGACACATCATCACCACCCCTTCCTGGCTGGAGAGCTCGTATTGGTGCATGAAAGCGTCGATGCCGCTTTTGTGGACCCGGCTGCGCCGCACCTCGCGCACGAGGGCTTTGGCGTATTCGGCGATGCGCGCGTTGGCCGCGGCGGGCAGCGCCGCCTCCCGCAGCAGCATGGAGACATGCTCCGCCTCGTCGGCGTGGTAGGCTCGGTTGGCCCGCCAGTAGAGCGGCTGGGAGAAGATGCCGGGTGCCTCAAATTCCATAACACACCTCAGGATCCTCGAATGCGCGGATTGATCCGATCTATTCGTCCGTCTCACGCGGGCGCCGGGGCAGGAGGTGCACCTCGCTCGCTTCGCGCGCTTCCTCGACGCGACAGATGAGCTCGCCGCTGAAAAGACGAGCGCTCACGCGCTCGCCCGGCGCGACATCGCTCTCACGACGCATGTTTCTTATTTAAATCTCGCTGGGGATATTGT
>NZ_JBXWZQ010000184.1:0-10391 GCF_059432795.1 Nitrococcus sp.
GAGAAGCTCGCGCAGGCCGAAAGGGCGTACCGCGCCGGAAACGTGCCGGAGGCGAAGGCCGCGGCCCTGTCAGCCTATTTTGACGGTTATGAAATGGTCGAGCAGCAACTCGCCTCCGTGAACGAAGGGCTGATGCGCGAGACCGAACGGCGCTTCATGGCCGTGCGCGAAGCCATCGACAGTAACCAAGATGCGGCCGAGGTGGGCGATGCCATTGCGCTTGCCCAGGCGCGGCTGGACAGCGCCAGTGCCGCCCTCGATACGGACGGCCTGGCGCCGCTGGCTGCCTTTTCCGCAAGCTTTTTCATTCTCTTTCGCGAGGGTCTGGAAGCGCTCCTGATCGTCACCGTTCTGCTCGCCTTCACCCGCAAGGCCGGCGCTGCCGCGGCCACTCGCCAGATCCACCTCGGCTGGATGGCAGCGCTTGCAGCCGGCGTGGCCACCTGGTACGCGGCCTCCGGTTTGATAGACGTCAGCGGCGCCACCCGTGAAATGACCGAAGGGGTGGCCGGCGTTCTGGCAGCCGTAATCCTCTTCTACGTCGGTTTCTGGATGCACAACCACAGCAAGAGCCAGAAGTGGCTCGGCTACATCAAGAGCAAGGTCCACACCGCCCTGAGCAGCGGCACCGTCTGGGTGCTCACCTTCGTGGCCTTTATCTCCGTGTACCGGGAGATATTCGAGACCATACTCTTCTATCAGGCCCTTTGGACACAGGTCACCGACGTCACCTATCTCCTCTACGGCGTCGCCGCCGCCGCTCTCGCCCTGGCGGTCGTCTGCGTGCTCCTCTTCCGGATCGGCATGAAGCTGCCGCTGAGTCTCTTCTTCCGCGTCACCAGCATCGTGCTGCTGGTGCTTTCGGTGATCCTGCTCGGCAAGGGCATCGCCGCGCTGCAGGAAGCCGGCGCGCTCGGTGCCTCCTACCTGAGTCTGCCGGCAATCGACTGGCTCGGCATCTACCCCACACTGCAGGGGATAGCGGCGCAGCTACTGGCCGTGGCACTCGGATTCTTCCTGCTGTGGAAAGGCAGCAGGAAGCCGACGGGTGCCTGACGCCGGAAGTGCCGAGAATGCTTTACGTTAACGATCGGGGATTCTTGATCTTCGGAACCTTGCGGGCCATACGGGAAGCGCGCGCTTGAGCATTTCCGGACACATGAGTGCCGCGTGAGGAAGAGGGAAAAGCAGGATGCGAACACGATTTCTGACAGCCGTGCTGATCCTGTTGTTCGCACCGTCGGCGGTTTTCGCCACCTCGCCGGTCGGACTGTGGAAAACCATTGACGACGAAACCGGCGAGGCAAAATCCATCGTGGAAATCTACGAGCGGGACGGAACGCTCTATGGGCGCATCGTCGAGCTGCTGGATCCCTCACCGGATGATCCCAACCCCGTTTGTGAAGAGTGCGAAGGCGAGAGAAAAAACGAGCCCATCGAGGGCATGGTCATTCTCCGCGGCATGAAGCCCGACGGCGACGTCTGGTCGGGCGGCAAAATCCTGGATCCGGGCAACGGCAAGACCTACCCCTGCAAGCTCTGGGTGGAGAACAACAAGCTCATGGTTCGCGGCTACGTGGCGTTTTTTTACCGTACGCAGGCGTGGTTGCCGGTGGAGCGGGAATGACCGCGGGGGCGGTTTGTTCGCGTTGCAGCGGGCTCGTGCCACGCGACACCATCATGCATCCGAAGACAACACGCGCTAGCCGCCAGCCTCCCCAGCTGCGTTCCTAAGCATCCGCGCTCGTTTTTATAAACAGATTCACGAATACCCGCCTATTCCAGAGAACCCTTTACGCTTGCACCGCATTCAACTAATAGGATGCGCTAGCGCTGCGCGGAGTTCTGTTTTTTTGTGATTAAACTCACAATAAATATACTTCTTATACCTCACGCTCTTCCTCCTAATCAATGACAGGAGGTTAGCAATGCATCCTATTGGCAAATTAACGGTTTTCTCCGGTTTGTTCGGCCTTTCTGTGGCGGCCTTCGGCGCCGGGCCGCTGCCGATTGACCTCTACCTCGGCGGTGCGGTCGGGGCCAGCGTACTCGACATGGACCAAGACGGCGTGGAAGTTGAAAGCTTCGGCTCCATCAGTGGCAAGGTGATGGGCGGCGTAAAATTGAACCAATACATTGGCGTGGAAGGCCAATACACCCACTTCGGCGAGGTGGAACTCTCAGCCGGTGGCGCTTCGGCCAGTGACGAGCTCAGCGGCTGGGGCTTTGCCGCCACTGGTAATTTACCGATCATCAACAATCTTTCCCTTGCTGGCCGCGCTGGCTTTATCAACTGGGAAACGGATGATGACGATGGCACTGACCTGCATGTAGGCGGCGGCCTTCATTTCGACGTGGTCGAGCATTTCGCCTTACGCGCTGACTGGGACTACTATCCTATAGATGGTGGGGACTTGAGCACTCACATGGTGTCGATTGGCGGTCAGTTCGTGTTCTGATCATGGATCTGGCCTTGCCCCCACTGAGCCGGCCGTGCGCCGGCTTTTTTTGTAGCGACGCTCCCCGTTCTCGGTAGCACCGCACCTGGCGTCCCACGTCATGATCATCGCCTTTGATCCGAGTTGGCGGCAGCCCGGAGGATCCTAAAGACAATCGCGCGGAATGGTACGCTGCCAGTTCTGCGAATACACCCGCCGCTCGCCTTCGAAGGCATCAAGCCGTGCGTGGATATGGAAATCCTCGGGAGTGCAGGTCAAAAGCGTGTTCGTAATGACTTCGACGTGCCAGTCGGAGCGTTTGAACATCCGTTGAGTATACGTCTCGCCACGTGGCGAGGAAAAATCGTGGTCCCGAAAAGTGTACCACTCCAGCGTCTTGCGCTGGACCTCGGTCGCGGTCTCTTCGATCAAAAATCGGCCCTGGTCGTTGATGACCTCCAGCGTCGATTCCTCCTTCGCCAGATCGCGATGCAGATACCAGTTGTGGTTGCCGGATTCGATCGCCCTCGTTGCCAGCGATGGGGCACCCTCGGGCTCGGGCAACGGGCGCAGCGCCGCGTCTTCAGCTCGCGGCGGCCGCACCGGCAGAATGAGGCGGCTGCTCCCGGGCAGGATCGTCAACGTTGCCGGCTGCGGTGGGGGCCATGCCAGTGGCCAGTAGGAGGTGGAGATTGACAGGCGCAGCCGATGACCGGCGGGGAAGCGCTGCGCGATGCCATTGAGATACAGCCGGGCGCGGTAGCGCTCGCCGGGCTCCAGCGGTTGCGGGTTCTCGTTGCTCTCCCGGTGCGTGAGGTTGAGCAAGCCGTAGGTGACCCGTGTGGCCTGGCCGTTTGGCGCCACATCCGACAAGCGTGCGGCCACCATAGCCACCGGCTGGTCGGCCGTCAGCTCCAGCTCGAGTTCCGGCGCCCCGAGAATCTCGATGGGCTCGCTGAGCGCCTTGCTGTCGAAAATCACGGCGCCGCCGTCCTCTTCGCGTTGATCGTAGGGCAGATCCGGAGTGGCCGAATAGGAGCACCACTTGCCGGCGAACATACCGACACTCAGTGGCGACTGCACGGCCATCAGGTCATGGTCGGCTTGCAAGCACTCGCCGGCGGAGGCGAGGTGATGGTGCGTCAGCGGATAAGGCACGCGCTGCACGTTGGCGGACGGCCAGCACGGCTCACCCACCCAGCCGCCCGGGCGAGCCTCGTACGAGGTGACCGGAGGCACGCTGTCCTGCATCCATACCCGAAGCATCGGCTCTTCCATGATGCCGGTGTCCTTGCCCTTCAGCCAATGATCCCACCAGCGAAGCGCTTCCTGAAGAAAGCCGACCGCTGGGCCGGGAAGGCCCATGTGCGGGTATTTGTGGCCCCAGGGTCCGATCAGTGCCTTGCGCGGCACGTCCAGGTGACGCAGCAGGCGAAAGATAGCGTTGGTGAAGCCATCGGCCCAGCCGCCGACCGCGAGCACCGGACAGCTGATCGCGCCGTAGTTTTCACACACGGACGCCGAGCGCCAATATTCGTCGCGCCGCTGGTGCGCGAGCCATTGCTCCAGCCAGAGACCGCTGCCGCGCAGGCGCTCGAACCACATTTCCCGCCAGCGGTCGCCGACGATCTCGGGATCGGGCGGGAGGCTATTGAACCCGAACATGACGGTGGCTTCCGAGAGGTTGTCTCCGAGTAGACAGCCGCCCATGTAGTGTATGTTGTCGGCGTAGAGATCATCGCTCGCGCACGCGCTGATGATCGCTTTGAGCGCCGGCGGCCGGCGCGCGGCAACCTGCAGGCTGTTGAACCCTCCCCACGAGAGACCCATCATGCCGACATTTCCGTCACACCAAGGCTGCCGAGCGATCCAGGCAATGACGTCCAACGCATCGTCCTGCTCCTGCCTTGTATATTCATCGGTGAGCACGCCATCGGAGTCCCCGCTGCCCCGCATGTCCACCCGCAGGCAGACGTAGCCATGGCCCGCGATATAGGGGTGATTGATTGCGTCGCGGGCACGGGTGAGATCGCGTTTGCGATAGGGAAGATACTCCATCACGGCCGGTACCGGATGGCCTGCGGCCGTAACCGGAAGCCATATGCGCGCGGCAAGCCGTGCCCCGTCGCTCATGGGTATGAATGCATTCTCGATGACGCGCACCTGATAGGGAAACGAGGTGATCGCCTTCATCGTGCCTCCTAGCCGGCATCCCGCGCGTCATGGGGCAGCTCGTTGCCGCCGCGATGTGCAGGCTGAAACTCGAAGTGCAGGGCATCAAGACAGGCATCGCACCGCTCCAGCAGCTGCTCGCGACTCTCGGCGCCGAGAAACAACGTGCCCAACACGTAGCGGTAGCTGTCCTGATTCAGCAGCTCGGACAAGCGCATGCCCGGCTTCACCTGCAAAATGATCTGCGTCTCCGGAAAGCGCGCCTGGATCTGCTCAAGCTCTTGCTGGCTCGGAATCCGCCGGACGACGCCGTCTTCGTAATGCGGAATCATGCACTTGGCGGCGATCCGGAACTTGCCCTCACGACAAGGCATGCGTGGGCGCACGCCGAGGGCGATATCGATCGCCACCTCGTGGTTGGACATGCCGTCGACCTTGGCGAACAGGTCACTGTGCGATTCGGAGAGGCGGGTATTGAGTTCCACCAAGCGCAGCTTGTCGGGTTGCTCATCCCATAGGTATTCGGCGTTGAAGCAGCCGTTGTCGAAACCGATGTGCCGCAGGAACCGCTCGCAACTATCGATCATCCGTCGCTGCACCGGCTCGGGTAGCGCCGAGGGGTACTCGTAGCGATCGAAGCTTCTGCCCGCGCGGTCTTTGGGCATGTCCAGAACGCCATGTACGAGGTATTCGCCCTGGGCGATCGACCCTTCTATCGCCGATTGCGCGCCGGAAATGATTTCCTCGGCTATACACATATTGCCGCTGCACTGCCGAATTTCCTCCGGCAGATCGATCAGTTCCAGGGCCTCGTCGAAAGAAGCACCAATACGGCCGATGGCGCCGCGTATCTTGGTGATGGCTTGTTGAAATTCTTTTGCGTCATGGATTTTGAATCCGAGCTGCGAGCCGAAGGACTTGACCGGCTTGATCCAGTATGGGAAGTCCAGCTCGATGCGTTTTCCGGCGTTGTCGTCGAAAGGATCGAAGCTGGTGAAGCCTGGAATGCAATCGGGAATCGCTTTTTTCTGCTCCAGGCGGCCCCAGTACTTGTGCTCGCACTTGAATACGCTCTCCAACGGCGGCGCCGGGATGCCATATTCCCTGCAGAGCACCGGCGCGATGACGCTGGCGGGGAAATCCCAATGCGCGATAATTGCGTCGACCGAACCGGGGAAGCGTTCCAACTGCTGCCGTGCGTCGGACAGCAGGCGCTTGAAGTGATGGTCTCCATTCCTGATCGTCAGAACATCAACGTCCAACAAATTGTGAAAAGTCCGCTCGCCTGCCTCCCGAACCGTCCGCAGTTCCCCGAGCTGAAATTCGTCAAGGCCGAGTATGAACACGTTCGTAGTCATCAACGCCTGTTCTCCTGAACACCCCGCCAACAGGACGTGTTGGCTTCGGGCGGCATACTTGCCGTCTCATTTAGAGCACTTCGGCGGACCGCTGTTCCCTGAGTGTCTCTACTGGAGCAGGTTTTGCGATGGCTTATCGTGCCGCACGCTCATGTCCCACAAGCGGGCGCCGACATGGTGAAATCCGGCCTCGGCGCTAACCCGATTTACCGGAATTGGATGTCCTGCCACCGCAGGCGGGCCGATGTGCCTGGCTTCCCTGGCTCATGCGGGATTGCGCCACGCGCTTGCTTCGGGGTATGCCCCCCCCCAACACCGGATAGGATGCGGGCTTTTCATGCAAGCTTTTGATTTGAATGCCGGCGGCCGGAATCCATGGAGCGCAGCGCATGGTAGCCTGTCTGCGACAACTGATAGGCGGCTTTGCGGAATGGAAGGCATATGATGGCGTATCGCGAGTGACCGATCCCGCGCAACACCATGACCGATTTCAGCGCACTCCAAGCCTGGGCCGCTAGCGCCGCCCAGGGGGTAGAAACGTGGCTGGGCCAAGGGATCATCATCCTGCTGGCGCTGATCACGGCCTGGATCGCCCATGCAACGATCTTCGCCCTGGCCGGTCGGTTGACGGCCAAGTCCGCCGGCTGCTTGCGGGAATGCCTGGTAAGGCATAGCAAAGCGCCGGCGCGGTTCGTAATGCTGATCATTGCCACGCAGTTTGCCCTCACTGGCCCCGGCAGGGCCATAGCGCAGGGCGGCGGGGTGCGCCACGTAGTGGCGATCACCCTCATCGCTGCCGTGGCTTGGCTTGCCGCGCGCGCGATCCTGGCGCTCGAGGAGGCCATTCTCAACGGCCATCCCACGGACGTAGAGGACAACCTGCAGGCCCGGCGGATCCATACCCAAACGCGTGTACTGGCGCGAATATTGATCTTCGCTGTGGGATTGGTCGGCTTTTCGCTGATTCTGATGACCTTCCCCAGCGTGCGGCAGCTCGGCGCCAGCCTGCTCGCCTCCGCCGGTATCGCGGGTCTGGTCGCGGGATTGGCGGCGCGCCCGGTGCTGGGCAACCTGATTGCCGGATTGCAGCTGGCGTTGGCGCAGCCCATTCGCTTGGACGATGTCGTGATCGTCGAGGGCCAATGGGGCCGCATCGAGGAAATCACCCTGGCCTACGTGGTGATTCGCACCTGGGAGGACCGCCGCCTGGTGGTGCCGTTGCAATATTTCATTGAGCATCCGTTCGAGAATTGGACGCGGAACACCTCACGATTGCTGGCCACGGTGGAGCTTTTCGCCGATTACCGAGTGCCGGTGGATGTGCTGCGCGCGGAACTCGAACGCATCGTACGCCAAGCGAAGGAATGGGACGGCCGCGTATGCGTATTGCAGGTAACCGAGGTTACCGAGCACACCGTCAAGCTGCGTGCCCTGGTCAGCGCGGCCGACTCAGGGCGGGCGTGGGATCTGCGCTGCCGTGTTCGTGAAGCTCTGCTGGCCTATCTCCAGCGCGAGCATCCTTATTGCCTGCCGCGTTTGCGTACCGAGCGGGTGATCCCTGCGAAGGCGAGTGAAAGCAGGCCATAGCGGACACGCCCGCGACGGGACGACGACGCAGAATGGGCAAAATCGTGGTGGTGTTCCGGGCAATGAAGGCCGCCTGCGTCAAGCGGGTGGGCGTCACGCGGCCGCGAGTCCGCCCCATCACATGACGCGCACCGCCTTCCAGAAGTGGGATTTCCAATAACCGCTGCCGAGCCGGCTCATGGTGACGCCGGCACTGGTGGAGGCGTGGATGAAACGCCCGCTCTCTACGTAGATGCCAACGTGGCGTTTGCCCCAGCCCGTATGAAAGAAGAGCAGGTCGCCGGGGCGCAGCCGGCTCATGCTGACCTGCGGGCCGGCGCGGGCCTGCCGCTGCGTGGTGCGGGGCAGATGGACGCCGAACCGGGAAAGGTAGGTCACGTAGACAAAGTCGGAGCAGTCCACGCCCCGTTTGGACGTACCGCCATACCAGTACTCCACGGCCCGCCATTCGGCAAGCTGGGCGTACAACGCGCGTGCAATGTCGCCGCCGCCCGCCGGCGTGCTCCCCCTCGCCGCCGGCCGTTTTTCCGGCAGCTCCGCGCATCCGGCCAGCGCGAGCAGCAACGCCGCGGCGAGCGCGGGCATGAACCCGAGCCGGTGCCACCGGTCCGACGGGCACCGGCGAGCCGGGCTTACGCCCACGGCTTCGGTGCGTGGCTGAGCGCCCCGGGACAGGTCTATGAAGCGCGGCGCCGGACTGTCCATATCCCAAAGAATGAGCCGTGCCGGTGGGCTTCGCAACCGTGCGGTTCGCTAAGCCAATCCGTCTCGATGGCCGCGTCAACCGGATTAACGTGATGGCGGGGAGCTCGTGGCAGAGGCGAATGCACCACCATGCGCTATCGTTTACGGAGATTGCAGAACCGGGTGTGCTGAAGGCCCGCGAAGAATCGAGTGAGGGCGGTCGCTATGAGGCCAACCCGGCGGATCGAGCCGCCATGTGTTGCTCGCCGGATAAAACGCCGCAGCCGATTTCCGGGCGTTCGGTCTCCGATCAGGACCACGCTCGCTGCCGCCTGTTGAAATCTTGGCCTCTCCCCCGGAGCAGATCAAGAGCCAGCGCTCCGGCAAGTGGAATCCACTCGGGCCCGAGTACACTCAACCCGGTACCGGAAGGGTCGAATCACTGACGAGGCCGTAATATACTCGGGCATCCACCCCCACTTTTGCCAATCCGTCTTCTTAATTTTTTTCAAGACCCCATGTTCCGCTAATTGGATGGAATATATGCACCCTGATCTGACATCGCTCAAAGAGATTGTCATCAATACGGCAAAGGAACAGATACTGCCCCGTTTTACCGAAATCGAGATCCAATGGAAAGCCGACAGAAGCCTGGTTACGGAGGCGGATCTCGCCATACAAAACGAAATCGGCAAAGCACTCAAAGCCCGTTGGCCCGCGATTGAATTTCTTAGCGAAGAAATGGAGGAAGAAAGCCAAGCCCGTTTACTTGCCGGCACGGGAGCAGGTTTATGGTGCCTCGATCCCCTGGATGGCACACGCAATTTTGCTACTGGTCTACCTTGCTTCAGTGTTTCGCTTGCGCTTCTCAAAAAAAAGGAGGTGGTGCTCGGATTAGTTTATGATCCTCTGCGCAATGAGTGTTTTACTGCTCAGAAAAATAAAGGGGCCTGGCTCGATGGTAAAGTTTTAGGGGAGCGCCGCCCGCTTCCGCCCTTGAGAGACGGAATCGGGCTCGTTGATTTCAAGCGCCTCCCTGCGGCGCTGGCCGCACGTCTGGTCACAGAACCTCCCTACAGTTCTCAGAGAAGCCTCGGATCCGTAGCACTAGATTGGTGTTGGCTCGCTGCCGGCCGCTGCAGCGTCTACCTCCATGGTAGGCAAAAAATCTGGGATTATGCCGCCGGCAGTTTGATACTAAGTGAAGCGGGTGGCCGTGCAGTGACCTTGCAGGGAGAATCGGTATTCCGCCCCTCACTCGAACCACGCTCAGTAGCAGCAGCACTGGACGAAACGTTATTCAACGAATGGGTGGCTTGGTTAGAGATCCCTCACTAAGGTCGACTATCTTTATCCGCTGAAGGGAATTTTCGTTGCTTTAATCAAAAGCAAGCTTCTTCTGGCCGGCGCTACTGTCCGCCCGGGATACACTATGGTGGTGCACACCTATCCGCTTAGCACCTAATGTATATTAGACGGCATTTCTGCTGTGAGCTGGGAGCAAAGGATGGGTGCAAAGGACCCGGGTCAGCTTTGGCGCGAGTTTCCGAAGACGTTGTTGGAGTTCGAGCGGCGCTTCCCCACTGAGGCGGCCTGCCGGGAGTACCTGATTGCGGTGCGCTGGGGCGCACGGCCTTGGTGCTTGCGTTGTGGTGGCGAGCGCCTCTCGGCGATCAGCCGCCACCGTCTGCACTGCCTGGATTGCCATCATCAGACGACGGTAACCGCGGGGACGATCATGGAGAAGACCCGTAAGCCGCTGCGGCTTTGGTTCCGCGCGCTCTGGGAGGTATGCGTGCACCGTCCCGGCATCTCGGCCAAGGACCTCCAGCGGGTGCTGGGGCTGGGTTCCTATGAGCCGGCGTGGTGCTGGCTGCACAAGCTGCGCCGGCTGATGGTTGACCCCAAGCGCACGCCCTTGGCCAAGGCGATTCAGCTCGACGAAGGCTTTGTCCGTGGCGCACGGAAAGCGGTGGGTGGAACCAGCCGGGGAAAAGGGGTGGTGCTCGTGGCCGGTGAGGCGGGAGGTCGCGTGCGACTTGCCCACGCCCCATGCAACGATGAGCCAAGCCTCAGACGCTTCGGTGACGGTTGCCTTGGTCCACACGCCGCGCTGACCAGAGACGGCCTGGCCAGCTTCAACAGCCGAAGC
>NZ_JBXWZQ010000185.1:0-4857 GCF_059432795.1 Nitrococcus sp.
GGATCACTCGCGCGAAGTTGAGCCCATTGTTGACGTGTGCAAGATCGATCTCCTTACCCGCCTGCAGTGCTATGGTCGTCTCGGGATCCAGCGCCTCCGCCTTGCGGATAGTCGTCGCCACATAGCCGGCATTCAGCCCCCACGCCATGTAGTCCAGCTGCTCCTGAGGATCGAGCTATTCCGGGTTGGCAATCACGGGCGGCAAGGCACGAGCGAGGATCTCGGTCAGCGCCGCACTCTGCTCGGCGAGTCATCTGAACCCTTCCCGCCGCTCCCTGGCTTCCATCACCTTCTTCGTCACCTGCTCGGTGACGGTACGGGTGGGGTTGCCCTGGTCAGCGTAGTCCGCCCAACGGATGCCAGCTTCGTGCATCTCGTCTCTTTCATCACTTCACCCTCGCCTTGGCCGTCAACCAACCGATGATGCCGGTGACTCTGATGATGCACCGCATAGGCCGCTCGATGAACACCCCCCTCGTAGTCGAAGATATCGGCGTCAGCGTCCGTTACCTCGCCGTGCAGCGGCAGCGGAAGACCTGTCCACTCCATAACCGCAAACACCGCTTCGCAGCGTGCAAAGTCGGTGACGCCGAATTCTGAACTCGTCGGGGTCGTTGAGGGTAAGGTATGCTGTGGCCATCAATTGGATCTCGTGGATTGCAGTAATCGCAGTGCCCCGGATCGACGTACTGCGGCTCGGTGTGCTCGCACGTTTCGCGATGCGCACAGTTCACGCAGCCGATCGAAGGCCAGTTTGTGGGTCTCCATCCAACAGGGCATGTCCCGGCGGTACATCCACACTATCGCGCCATGGCGGGAGTCCGACAGCAGCAGGTGGAGGGCCTGCAGAATGCGGACCTCGCCGCCGAGATTCCTCGCGCCGTGGCGTTGGACCCCTAACGCGATCGCCTCGTGCAGGAGCTGGGCGCAGTGGACTTGACGGCCGTGGCCGTCGGCGGCGGTGGTAACGCACCGTGCCCTCGCTAACCGACAGCTGACGTTCGATGGCGCGGCTGGGAACCCCTCGTGGGACCAGGGTCTTGATGGTCATACGACACTTCGAATCAATGATGGCCACGCCGGTTCCCGTCCATCACAAAAGGGAACGAGGCTATACAAGCGACCCGGAGTTGCGTAGATCTGGGTGTCGTCTTACAGCCGACCTCGTCGGCCAAACGCTTGCCGGTCACCGCCGCCACCGGTGCCAGCGCCCACAGCCAGGACAGCAGCGCGATGCCGACCCAAGCGAGCAGGTTGACGATGGCCAAGGCGAGCCCGCCCAGAATCAGGCAGGTGCGCACCCGAATATTTCCCAGTCACGATGCGACCTGCGCCAGGTTTCTTCTTGCCATCAGAACTTCTCCGGCCGCAGCACCGCGACGTCGGACACAAACAGGATCATTCCGTAGTTCGCGTAGTAGTGAGCTTGCAGGTGTGCGGCGATGTCCTCGGTGATGGCGGTGTCGCACACGACTTCGATGCGGATGTTGCTCAGTTCGCTCCAATCGCTAGTACGCGGCCCTCGGCTACCCTTGCCGCGGGCGTCGGTGATGGTGTAACCCCGGACCCCCAGGTGTTCTAGGTCTTTGATTAGGACGCTCTCTAGGGCAGCCTCGGTGATGATGGTCAGCAGTTTGCGCATCGAACTGTTCATGGGACTAGCCTCCGGTGATGGCGAATGCTTTCGTCGCCATGGCGTGATAGAGAGGAATGCCGACCAGGACGTTGAACGGGAAGGTGACGCCCAGGGAAGCGGCCAGCGATAGTGTCGGGTTGGCCTCTGGTACCGAAATGCGCATGGCGGCGGGCACGGCGATGTAGGACGCACTCGCTGCCAAGATGGCCAACATGGCCGTGCCCCCCAGCGACAGCCCGAGTCCGCGACCCAGCGCGATGCCCACCACGGAGGAGAAAAGCGGCATGCCAATGCCGAACAGCACGAGAAACAGGCCGTGCCGCCGCAGGCTGACGAACTGGGCGGCCGTGATAAGCCCCATTTCCAGGAGGAACAGGGCAAGGATTCCCTTGAAAAGATCGAAGAAGAGCGGCTTGACTGAAGTCAGCCCCTCCGAGCCGGCGGCCCAGCCGATCAGCAGCCCGCCAACGAGCAGCACGATGCCCTTGCCCAGAAACACCTCGTGCGCGACCGTGCCTATCCGCATGTCGCGAGAGAACCCGCGAGCCAGCAGGATCCCCACCAAGATGGCCGGGATCTCCAACACGGCGAGCAGGAACGGCATTTGCGCCTCGAAGTCGATCTGCCGGCTGGCAAAATAGGTGGCGGCGACGGCATAGGTGCCCACGCTCACCGAGCCATAGTGGGCAGCAACGGATGCCGCGTCGGCGCGGGTGAAACGCCCCATGAACCGCAGTACCGGAAAGGCAACCAGCGGCAACAGCGCGCCCATCGCCATGACCGCGAGGGCTTGCAGCGCGAGGCCGCCGAAGGGCTGCTTGGCGAGTTCAATGCCGCCCTTGAGGCCTATGGAGAGCAGCAGCAGCATGCTCACCAGTTCATAGATGGCTGCGGGCAGGCGCAGCTCCGAGCGCAGCAGGCCGGCGGCCAACCCGAGCAGGAAGAACAGCAGGACGGGATCGAAGGTGCTCAAGATGGCTTTCCCTCATTGCGTGGCTGTACCGATGGCAGGACCAGGCTGCTGCTGGCGTCCTGGTAGATCGGCGGCAGCACAAGCCCCGGGTAGTGTGCGTCGAGCACCTGCAGCTCCGCGCTCACGCTGGAGTCGGGCGCATTACCTGTGAATACCGGGATGAAGCGTGCGGCGAGCGTCGCCGTGTTTTCATGGCCGAAGCACTCCAGCAGCGCCGCCACCAGATCGGCGCGGGAGACTGCGCTTGCCGCCATCTCGAGCCAGCACAGCATCCAGATCCCATTGATCCCTGTTGTCTCCAGGACCCGGACAGCTCGGCGCGCACCGGCCGTATCCGGCAGGACTAGCGCACAAGGCAAGTTCGCTACGCCTTCTTCGTCGATCCAGATGCCTTGCACGGCTTCAACGTCGCTGGCGGACGACCGACGGCGAAGGATCGACAGATAGGCGACCAACTCTTCGTTAGCGCGTTCCAGGCTCCCATCATTGCGCACCAGCAAGAAGGTGCTTCTGGATTCGGTCGGCATGTTTTCATCCCCTGCGTAGGTGGCGGGCACTGGACTCCTCTCACGATGAGCGCCTGGGGCGCGAAAGGCCGTTTAGCGACCCACCCCGTTGTTCCTCATCATCAAAGATGACCAACAATTTTGACAGTCTGGATAAATTAGTTAAAGTCGAATATAACTTGCTGACACTTTGTAAAAACTTGTGAATAGCAGAAATGAATCTCAAGCACCTGCGCTACTTCTGGGCAGTGGCCCACGCCGGGAGTGTGGCGGCGGCAGCCAATCAGTTGCATCTGACGCCGCAAACCGTCAGTGCCCAGATCAAGCTGCTCGAGGACGACCTCGAAACGGCCTTTTTCAAGCCCGCTGGACGCGGTCTCGAACTTACCGAGGCGGGGCGCGTCGCGCTGTCCTACGCCGACGAGATCTTCGCGCTTGGTCATGAGATGGTCTCCTCGCTGCGGGCGAACGTAATCCCGGAGCAGACGATGGCTACGTTTCGCGTCGGCGTTTCCGACGTGGTCCCCAAGTCGCTGACGCACCGTCTGCTGGCTTCGCTGAAGCATGTGGAGAAGCCGCTACGGCTGGTTTGCCGCGAGGGCGCGATCGACTGGTTGCTTGGGGAATTGGCGCTGCACCGACTGGAGATGGTGCTGGCGGACCGCCCCATGCCGGCCGGCTTGGCGATACGCGGCCACAGCCGCAAGCTGGGCGAAAGCGCCGTCGCTTTTTTTGCCACGCCCGAGCTAGCGCGGCGTTACGAAGCCTTTCCAGCCGGTCTGAACGGGGCGCCACTGCTGCTGCCCGGGCCGAACGCGGCGGTACGCGGCGAGATCGACCGCTGGCTGGGCGAGGCGCGCTTGTACCCACGGGTGGTCGGGGAGTTCGATGACAGTGCCCTTATGAAGGTCTTCGCCGAGGCGGGTGAAGGTTTTTTCCCCGCTCCCGCGATCATCTCGGACGAGATCTGCGCGCGCTATGGCGTCAGCGAGGTAGGGCGGCTGGATGAGGTGCGCGAAATATTCTGGTTGATCAGCACGGAACGGCGTATTCGGAACCCGGAGGTTCGCGCCGTGCTGGAGGACGCCCGCAGCGCGGTTTTCATACCGCACGATGGTGGCGAAACAGCGCGGTAAAGATCGGAGTCTCAGAGCCCGGATCATGTTACAACTCACCTCCAACCCAGACGATTTGTCTACCGCCGTGAACCTGTCGTGGATGGGTGAGCTCGTGGCTCTGCCTTTCGAGACCGTTTATCGGTTAGCCGCCGATGCGACCAGTCCCGATGCCTTGCGCGCGATCTTTCGCACTAGCCGTAGCTTGGCGGAACGCCCCAATGCAGTGCGGGAGCGAGTAGCTCTCGGGGTTGGGGCACGCGAGTAAGTTCCCGGGTGGCGCGTACGACAATCTGGCAAGTCGTGCGGCGAGATCACGAAGGACGATTACGAGGAGATGTGGCGCGACCTTGAGCGGTAGATGGACTACACTTGGCGCGCCCGTAGTTATCCAACCTGAACGGCTAGCATCGAGATTGACCCACCGTCGTTCCTTCTACCGGAAACGTCACCTTCTCGCCTTTTCTGCGTAGAGCCATTACGTAAAGCAAAGGCAGAAAATGCTCCGGGGTCGGGATCGAGAGCTTCGCATCTGAACCCAGCGTTTCACAGGTGTATTAATTGCTGGTCACGACGTTCATCTCTCAGCGGTCGACGCCCGGCAATGTCAGGATGTCGATGGACATA
>NZ_JBXWZQ010000186.1:0-2793 GCF_059432795.1 Nitrococcus sp.
GCCTATGTCCTGGGAAACTCCACATTGAGCCTGGTCAGCGACACGTTCTACGGTGATCCAACGGGACTGTTCGGTCAATTCGCGCACCGCGATCGTCTCACGCTGATGTTCGAGCACACCTTCTGAAGCAGCCGCCGAGTCAACAGATCTCCGTCAACGAGCTCTTCCGCCTGCACCTGTCCGGGTGCAATTGCCTGTGATAACTTCCACAGTCCCGGCACGCGGGAGAGGGGGCGGTGACAGACGAGCGAACCCCGGGGGATCTGCTGGAGCGCCTGAGAACCGGGGGCGGCCTGCAGATTTCCGCAGAGTTGACGCGCGAGACCACCGCGCACCAGGCGCTGGTCGGCCTCGTGTTGTCCGGCTACGAGCTCTGTGAGCACATCGCCGATGGCGGTATGAGTCAGGTTTATCGTGCGCGACGAGCAGATGGCCGTTTTGAGCGCGACGTGGCGGTGAAAGTCAGCGCCGGGAGCATCCTCGATGGTAACTTCCGAAAGCACTTCTTCCGGGAACAGCAGATCCTGGCAGGTCTGAACCATCCTGGTATCGCGCAACTCTACGACGCGGGAATCTCGGACGAGGGCTGGCCTTACATCGTGATGGAGCTGGTAGACGGCGTGTCCATCGACGAGTACTGCGCGGCGGTCGGTCTCAATGAGAAAATCGCGCTGCTGATCCGGATCTGCAGCGCCTTGAGCTTTGCACATTCGCAGCTCGTGGTGCACCGGGATATCAAGCCGCGCAATGTTCTCGTCACAGAAGACGGGCATCCGAAGCTGTTGGACTTCGGCATCGCGAAGCTGCTGTCCGTAACCGACCAGGCGACACGGACCCTCGTCCTTACACCTCGGTATGCGAGCCCCGAGCAGCTGCTGGGACAACCGGCGAGCGTCGCCTCGGATGTCTATCAGGTCGGCCTGCTACTCGCGCAGCTCCTGCACACCGATCTGATCCACCCAGATGCCGACCTCGAGCAGGCTATCCGGCGTACCTCCAGCGAAGCCGACCTGGAGTTTAACCGGGAGGTGAGCCGATTGCTGCCGAGAGAGCTTGTTAACATTGTCGAGCAGTGCGTGCGCACGAGACCGGCCGAACGTTACAGCCAGGTCAGCGACATCCGCGACGATCTGCAGCGCTACCTCGGAGGGTATCCGGTCCGCGCCAGCGGCAACAGTCGGTGGTACGGTGCTCGAAAATTCGTGCAGCGCAACGTGGTTCCCCTGGCGGCAACAGCGGCGGTGGTGGTGACCTTCCTCGCTTCCGGCGCCTGGTACCTGATGGCGGTCGATGAAGCCCGCCATCGAGCTGAGCTCGAAGCCCGCGCCGCCCAGAGCGTCACCGACTTTCTCGTCGAGATCTTCAATGCACCGGACCCGCAGTTGGCGTTGGGCGAAGAAATCACCGCCCGGGATCTTCTCGATCAGGGGCTGTCCAGGCTCGAGAATGATACGTCTTTGGCCCCTCTGGTCGAGGCACGACTCTATGGCGCCATCGGCCGGGCCCATACACAAATGGGTCTGAACGACGTGGCGGAGCCCATTCTGCGCCAGGCGATAGGCCTGCATGAGCAGATATCGCCCACCGCTTGGGAAACGCTGAGCAACCTGAATAATCTCGCCATCGCGCTTCGCAACCAGGGTCGTTTCGAGGCAGCGGTTGCCGTCGCCGAAGACGCGTTGGCCAAGGTCGAGCAGCATCATCCGCCGGACGACAGGCTCAGGTTTAGTTTGATCAACGGTCTCGCCGCCAGCCATCAACAGTCGGGAAATCTCGAAGTGGCCGAAGCCTACTATCGGCGCGGCAACCGGATTGTCGAGCAGTACGGGGTTCCATCCGAGGTAGACCGCGCTTGGTTCAATCTATCTTACGGGCACCTGCTGAACCTTCAGGGCCGAGCAGAGGAGGCGGAAGCCTGGATGCGTCCGGTGTACGAGAGAACCGTGGAGATGTTGGAGACCGACCATCCTGCCACCCTGGCTGCGGCCACCAACCTCGGGCATGCGCTGCACATTCAGGGGCGCTATCGGGATGCGTTTCCGTTGTTCGAGGCGATTCACGCTGGCCGTGTCAGAATGCTGGGGCCGGATCATGCCGAGACGCTGGCGGCGCTGGCTAACGTAGGTTCCCTGCACAATTCGCTGGAGCAGTTCGAGCAGGCCGCAGCGGCCCTGTCGGAGTCGGTGGTGCGCCTGGCCGAGGTCCACGGAACTGAGCATCCTGTTACGCTTCACGTTACCAGCAACTACGGACAGGCCCTCGTGGGGCTCGGCCGCCACGACCGGGCCGTGGCAGTCCTGTCGGAGAATCTGGCCTCGGAGCGGCGGGTTCTTGGCGACAAACATCCCTACACGCTTGATTGTCAGCGGTTTCTCGTGGAGGCGCTGTCCGAGGCCGCGCGCTGGGAAGAAGCCGCCGAGCTGGCGCAACGGACTCTGCCGCTGCTGCAAGCCCAGTTCGGCGAGACCCACAGCTACACTGCCGAAATGGAAGGGCTTCTAGCACGCGCCACGAAAGGGCGCTGACGTCGGCTCGGATCGTTCGGACGCCACGAGGCATTCTCACCTCTTGGCGTCTTCGCGACGGTAATACAGCGGTTTTCAAGGTTCATGGGAACGCCGCCACGTCCCCCGGATGGGGCTCGCGGGGCGGGCTAGTCGATGATATCGTTCAACATGTCAGCCAGCCGCTCCCGGGCCGCGGCCCACATGCGCTCCACGGAACGCGGCGACAGATCAAGTGCTTCGGCCGTCTCGGCCACCGTCAAGCCGGCGAAGTAGCGGAACTCGAACA
>NZ_JBXWZQ010000187.1:0-6564 GCF_059432795.1 Nitrococcus sp.
CCGAGAGCTTCGAGGCCTTTCTCGAGCGCAGGCTCGATCCGCAGCGCGGGCGTGAGGATTTGCTCGATATTTCGCAAGCGCTGCAGTCGGATTACGTGCTCGACCTGCGGGGCAACCTGATCGTCGACTACATCGCCCGCTACGAGCGCCTGGGGGACGACTTCTCGGAGATTTGCCGGCGTATCGGAATCGCCCGGCCGCCCCTGCCGCGCCTGCGTCAGGCAACGGGGCGGCAAGGCTATCGGGACTACTACACCGGCAAGTCGCGCGCGCTGGTGGCCCGACATTACGCGGCCGATGTCGATCGCTTCGGTTATACGTTCTGAGACTTGCACTCGCCGCCCGGCGGTTGCCACGCACCGAGAGCGCATTTCACCTGCCGAGCCGCCTGGCATTGGCCGTCGCCCGGGAATGGATCGGCGCGAGTCCCCGTTGGGCGAGTCGGGCGGTAGCCGCAGAGAGCGCGAGCATCGGAGCGATCGACTCGCTAAGCGTGCGCATGAGCCTCGCTTGACGCGCTACGAGCTGGGGGATGCTGCGACCTGCGCTCGCCGACATCATAGCCGCCGTCACCGCCAGCATCTGCCGATATGCCCGTACCCAGAGCAGCGGGTCCAGCGTCAGAAACTGCGCGGCCATGGCCTGCGCTGATTGGGCGGCCGCCTTGAGCTTCTCATCCCGCATTACGTCGAACTCGCGCCGATCACGCGCACTCGGCCTGGAGCCTGCCGTATGCATACGCCGCGTGCGATGATTGATGACCGCGGCCGAGGCCAGCATCATTTCACCGGTCTTGATTGCCAGTTCAGTCCAGATGAGGAATGGATTATTGAACCCGATGTGCGTTTTCCTGCGTGGCATGATGGCTTCCTCTTGAGATGACCGAGGGCCTGCGGGTACACAGCGCGGCCGGCACGCTCGGGGGAGGCGGAATAGGCTAGCGGCCTTGGCATTACACTGGCGTCTGCCTCATAGCTTCAGATCAAAGAGGCGACCGACGGTTCCCGCCTGAATTCAACCATCCGGTGAACCCCTGCCGGAATCGCCTTGACATGACGTTAAATTGGCGCGAGCAGAGGCGTTTCGCCGACAAATAAGGCCGACAGCAGGCCCTCACGCTCTGCCATGTCGCCGGGATCGTCCGATCGTAAGTAAGGCTTCGCTCTGCATGACGTAAACGCCGGCGTGGTCTTCGCGGATCTTGGCGAGAGCTTCGTCCTGAAAACGCGAGACACCTACCCGGCCTCGTCTCCACGGCAGACCTGAAAAGCCCAGGGAACCGGGGGAACCGCAGATGCACTTGAATTGACCGTCGAACATAAGTGTACGAGACTTCCCCCGTGAACGGAGCGAACTTCATCAAGCGAGTGCGGGAACTGGGGAAGCAGCGCGGCGTGGAGGTGCGCTTCGTGAAGATGCACGGCAAGGGCAGTCACGGGCGGTTGTACTACGGTGAGCGGTAGACGACGGTGAAGGATCGCAAGTACGAGATCGGAGTCGGTCTGCTCCGCGCCATTGCCAAGCAGCTTGGGCTCGACCCGAAGGATATTCTATCTCGACCCGAAGGATATTCTATGAGGGGGGTTATGCGATACGCCTATCCAGTAAATCTCGAACCGGAGGAAGACGGCGGTTTCGTCGTCTCGTTCCCGGATGTGCCCGAGGCGCTGACCGAGGGAGATACGCGCGAGGAAGCCCTGGCGGAGGCCGCCGACGCGCTGGTTGTGGCGATGGGTGGGTATGGCGAGGATCGCCGGCCGATCCCAGAGCCATCGGCCGCGGGCGACGGCCAGGAAATTGTGGCGCTGCCGATGCTGACCGCGGCGAAGCTCGCGCTCTACACGGCGATGCGAGATCAAGGCGTTACCAACGTGGCCTTAGCTGAGCGTCTAGGGGTCTCCGAGACGATTGTCCGGCGCCTGGTACACCCGGACCACCATTCCAAGATCGAGCGCGTGGAGCAAGCGCTGGCGGCGCTGGGGAAGCATCTGGTGGTGGAGGCCGCGTGATGGCGCCACCACATAGGCATCGGGCAGCGCCACCCGTGGGCGCAGCAGATCAGTCGATAAGCTGCCAGACGACATTCATGGGAGCAGAACTCTCGTGTCGCTCGTAGCGGACGCGGCCCATGTACCGGAACGGCACGCGTTTACCCGCATCCAGCTTCCGGTTACGCACAAACAAATGCACGGGGATTGCCAGCTGCTCATGGCCGATGAGCTCCCGCCCCCGCTTAGTGGTGGGCGTGGTCGCGTTCTGGCTCTGCCAGTGAAACGTGTGCTCGTCCAGGAAGTAGCCGTGCTGCGGGCCCTTGCCCTGCTTGTCCAAGGTCACCAGCAGGACGTGCACGTGGGGTTCCTTGAGGACAACATGGCCCGTCTGCCAGTTGCCGGGGTTGAACTCATGGCCGAACAGCGCGGGGATTTCTTCGCGAAGAAACACCTGCCCGGTGGCGAGCGCGAGCGGATCCAGCACTGCGCGGAGGCGAGCGAGCGTGCGCATGCTCTCATCCGCCTCCATGTCATCGTAGTCGGGATTTGTTGCCTTCAAGATGTAGCGCCCGTCGACGGTCTTGGCCGCCACGCGTAGAAGGTACTGATCGTCGCCTGATGCTTCCTGGCATTCAATCACGACAGCGCTGCCCGTAATAGAGCCGGCATGGTCCGGATCAATGCGCTCGAGCAGTAGATAGTCGCCATCCCGGACCGGGTTCTTGCCGCCATTCATGGAATTACCGCTGGCTCGGGCGATGAAGTGACGGCCGGCATCCAGGCGGCCGTGGCCCGGCCCCAGCGTCCGGTATTCCTCGGCATCGGCGCGGCCGGAACGAAAGTGCCCGCATGCCACGCGGATGTTGGGAAAGAATGGCAAGTCGGTGCTCTGGCGGCGAATCGGGATCACATCCGCATCTTGTGGGAGTTCGTCTTCATCGCGCGCAGCACTATTTTGCAACTGGTAGGTGGCCAGGCGCTGATCCACGAGCTGCCGGACCATCTCCTCGAACGGTGCGAGCTGTTCTGCGCTGATCGAGAAGGTCGGCCTGAAACGGTCGCCATCAAGCGTAAACCATATTCTTGCTGGACGGCTCAGATTCTCGCCGAGCCACGCCTTGATCGGGTTCTTGCGCCAGTATCGCTGCCACGCGCCGACGGAAGTCGAGTCCAGGTCTCGCACATTCCTGGCAAGATCGGTCTGAAGGACAGGCCGGCGATGGAGTGCGGACCTGCTCTGCTCAGCGAGTTCGGAAAGCCGCAGGGAATGTCGAAACCCGTCGTTGTCCAGCAGCGTCTCGAGGACGATCATTTTGAAGCTCTTGGTCATCGGCGTTTTTTCGACCTCGCGGAGAAACTCGCCATGAGCTTCCAGGCAACGCGTCTCATTGTCTGAGAGATCGCCCTGCTCGCGGACAAATGCCCACCACTGCCCGTACTGCTTGCGAAGCCGAGTGGTGCTAATACCGGCGCGATACAGCTCCGCAAAGGTAGGGCGTCGCCCGAGCGACACCTTCAACGCCTCATAGTCACTCACCAGGTCATCCCCAACCAGCGACTTCAGGAAATTGATGATTGCGAGGTCGTAGTTGACGAAACACCCCGCGGGTAGCGGCAACTCCTCTCGCTCCAGGCGCCGGGCAAAGTGCGCGAGCTCGCGATAGGTATCGCCGGTCTGGAAGAGCGCCTGGGGCTTGTTGAGAAAGCCGCGGTGGTTACCGATGAAATCCAGCACGACTAGCCGTTCCTTGCCGGGATGCTGGCGCAGGCCGCGACCGAGCTGCTGGAGGAAGAGCACCTTGGAGTCCGTCGGGCGCAGCATCATGACGGTGTCAATGACCGGCAGATCCACGCCCTCGTTGAACAGGTCAACCGAGAAGATGACGTCGATCTTCCCGGAGGCGAGGCTTCCCAGAGCCTCGCTGCGGGTCAGTCGCGAGCCGTTGTAGACGGCCGCGGCACGTACCTTGGCGCGAGCAAATTGCTCGGCCATGAAGTCCGCATGCCGGCGCGAGACGCAGAAGGCGAGGGTCTTCGCCTGCCCCTTGGCTCGCCACTCACGCAACGCGTGACGCGCTCGGGCCAGCGTCGCCAGTTTGCTGCTCAGGCTGTCGGGATCGAAATGCCCGTTGCGCCAGGGAATTTCTTCGTAGTTGACGTGCTCGTCGAGAATCCCCTGGTAGGTGAACGGGCAGAGCAGTCCCGCCGAGACACCGTCGAACAGACTGTAGCTGTAGACCAGGTTGTCGTCGCACAGAGAGAGGATATCGGACTGGTCCGTGCGCTTCGGCGTAGCGGTGAGGCCGAGCAGGAACCGTGGTCGGAAATGCTGCAGCAGCCGACGATAGGTGGATGCGGCGGCGTGGTGAAACTCGTCCACCACGATGTAATCGAAATGTGTCGCGCTGAAATCTTCTAGATGTCTCTTCTTCCCCAGTGTTTGCACGGAGGCGAACAGCAGATCTACGTCGTCATCGCGTCGGGTACCGGTATATCGGCCCACCCGTGCCTTCGGCCGAACGCGCTGAAAAGTGGTTTCCGCCTGCAGCAGGATCTCCTCGCGATGGGCCACGAAGAGTACCCGGCCGGCGCCGAAGCGCTCGGTGTCGAATGCCGCCAGATACGTCTTGCCGAGGCCGGTGGCGAGCACCACCAGACCGCGCTGGTAGCCGGAAGCTCGGCTGCTCGCAAGCGCATCCAGCGCTTCTGCCTGCACGTCATTAGGTGGCGGCGGTGCCGGCTCGGGATCGTCCGCTCCGGGCGCTATCGGTAGCCGCCGGATAATCCGGCGCTGCTCGTAGGCCTCGATCCAGGCATGCGTGAGGGGAACCGTGCTGCTGTCGGAAAACAGTGCGGCGAACGCCTTTCGCAACTCTTGCAGGCGTGCCACCTCAGCCTCGTCGGCGCCGGGGCGGTGGGAAATACGATAGTTCCACTCAAGGCCGTCGGTTAGCGCGACGCGGCTGATGTTGCTGGAGCCGACGTAGGCTTCGCCTTCGAGAGTCTCCCCGTCTCCAACGCGAACGAATATATAGGCTTTCAGGTGAAAGCTTCGCTCCCTGGCCTCGAAGACTCTCGCGTCCGCGCCTTCGTCACCGAGGAGCAGAAGCTTCCGCAAGGCGTCGGGATCGGTTACGTCCAGGTAATCGCTTGTGAGAACGCGCAGGCGAGCGCCGCGCAGCGTTACCGCTTCTGCGAGGGCCCCGAAGATCAGCTCCAGCCCGCTGCTCTTGATGAAGGCAACTGCCAGATCGATCTCCGCCGCGCGCGCAATGGCGTGCAGGAGCTTGGGAAGAAAGGGGTCGTCGGCACCGCCCGTGCTCAGATGCGCCGGCACAGCGACTCCGATAGCCGCAACAGGGCGTTCAGCCAGCGCTTATCGCTTCGCTCCGGACGCTGGTCTGGCGCGATCCAGATTTCCAGACTGCGGAGTGTGGTCACCTCTTTCAGGAGTTTGGCCACGCCCTCTTCATCCAGGTCCGTGAAATGGCGGCCGGATTCATTGCGCTCACCCGAGCCGTACTTGAACGAGGCATACAGCACGCCGTTCGGTCGCAATCCGTTGCTGAGCCGCTGGAATGCCTCGCTTAGCCGTCCGGCGGGGAGGTGTAGCAGACTAGCGCACGCCCAGATGCCGTCGAACCGGGGCTTTAGCGTGAGATCCTCGAATCGCTTGACCGCCACGTCGAGACCTAGGCGCTCCGCCGCTATGGCCGCGAGCCCGGGCGATCCGTCAAAAGCACTCACCTTATAGCCCGCGCTCATGAACGCGGCGGCGTCGCGTCCCGAACCGCAGCCGGCATCCAGTATCGCGGCGTCTGCTGGCAGATAAGCCATAAAACGCTCGCGAGCGGCCGACATGTCTATGTCGACGGTCTCGTCGAAAAATAACGCCGCATGGCGGTCATAGTAGGAGAGCGTTTCCGACACGCTGATCCCCCCTGTACGCTTCCGTAAAACTACCAGCTCATGGAGCGCGAATCAGCCGATCACTTCTTGGGAAACTGCTTGCGCAGGTTATTACAGTTGCCGCTAGCGTGTCGCAGTCGTCACTTCAAGAGCTAACCGGAGAACCGCAAGCCTTGGTGCAGTTAAGCGGGAGACTCGCTAACAGGGAAGCGAAGATTGGGATAAATCGAGTGGGAGCTGTCAGGAGACAGTGGGTTGAGCGAAGCCGCTACAAGACCGCCAGCAAAAGCGGCGAGCCGTTACAACCCATCGCGCTGTGCCCCCGGCGTGTCGGTCTCCTCCGGGTGACGGCCGCGATTCGAGCCGGCCGTTCAGAATGTTTCCTTGCTTGGTCCAAAGGAGGGCGAGTAGGGCGCTCTGCGGGGTTCATCGTGTTGCAGTCGAGGTAAGGTCGGTGGGCGGCGTTTTTCGCCGCCCCCCACCCCTTCGACTGCCCCCGCGCGGGCGCGACACATCACAGGCGAGGGGGGCAGCTCACCTGTAACACCATTCCGAACATTCCCCCAGCAACCGGCGCGACGCGAGGGGTTAGTTGGGGTCCCGGGGCGGGGCTGACATTTAAGCCGGAAAGCTGAGTATGCGAACGCGATGAACATGCCCCCAG
>NZ_JBXWZQ010000188.1:0-33036 GCF_059432795.1 Nitrococcus sp.
CAACTGCACGCTGAGCTTGGCTTGCCCCATACAGGGACGGGTTTTTGGCGCCGGATGTGGGCCGACATCATCTCGAGTAGTGTGATCTTTGCTCTTGTGCAAACGGCCGTGCCAGAGTGAAACTACGAGATGGGCTCGTGTTGTCCGCTTGCAGGGTGGGGGAGGCTGCGCTATAGGTAGCCTTTTATATTAATCCTTGGGGGTACATCCGAGCATGATTCGTGCATTAGCGCATGGCTGTGCCGGTCGAACCAGCAACGAACAGCAGCAATGCCCTCATGGCAAGACGTGCTAGGCGGGCAAGCGATCGCCGTTCCGGTAAAGATCGCCGCCGATCGCTGAGCTGGACGTCGGTCGTCCCATTAGACCGGATACGCTATCCGGCATGGCGGGAGCAACTCCTTCAATTTCTGACCCGGTACCTGTTCATGGTGCTGGGGATTGTCTTTTTCAATTACCCGCAGGCACCCGGCCCGCTGTGGCTTCCGGCCTCAACGATCACGGCCGTGTTGCTTGGCCACGGGGTGTTGAATACGATCCTGCTCTGGCATGCAATGCGCCGGCCGATTTGCCCCGCGCGCTATCGCTTGGCGATGTGGGTGGACCTCGTGGCGGTTTCGCTGTGCCTCGCCAATGATCCGTATCAGGTTCCCCCGTCGGTGCTCGCTTTCATAATGGTCGTGCTCGGTAACGGCATGCGTTATGGGATGCCCTTGTTCGCCGAGGCCATTGTCGGCACGTTCGCCGGGGCGATGGTTGCCCTGTCGGTGAATGAGTCGGGTGGCATTACGCAGATCACTCCCGGGCTGATATTCCTCAACCTCTTCGGTGGCATCATTTTGCTCTACGCCTATGTTCTCATGAGTCGAATCGAGCGCTCGCGGCTCCATCTGGAGGAACGCAGCCGCCTGGATAGTTTGACGGGTCTGGTCAACCGACGTGCTCTGGAAGAGGCGGCAAATGCCCTGCTCCGAAGGCTTCGGGAACAAGGCGGGGAAATCGCGATCATGTTTGCCGACATGGACGATTTCAAGCAAATCAACGACCTTCATGGCCATACCGTTGGAGATCTGGTGCTGAGGCAGTTTGCGGAGATTCTGCAACGCTCGATACGTTGTCACGACATTGCCGCGCGTTACGGCGGTGATGAATTCGTGCTCATTTTGCTGGATATAGACATCGCCGAGGCCGAGCGGGTCGCGCGGCGCATTCAGCGGGCCGTGACAGGCTGGGCGCAGGGAAATGCGCTGTATTGCACCGTGACCTTTGGAATTGCGGCGGCGCCGCGGCACGGCGATTCGCTCCCCGCGCTGCTCGAAGCGATCGATGAAGCGCTCTATCGCGGCAAGCGTCGCTCGGAGCGCGGGGGCGTCGTCGAGCGAGTGCCTGACGAAGGCGTAAACGTCAGCCCGGTCGAAGCGCCCATGTTGGCCGACTGATATGCCTCGCCAGCCGAAGTAAAGCAATCCCCACCGCAGCTTACGCAATTGGCGTAGAATCGGCGTGGGTTCCCTTGCGCAACGCACGCGAACTCCATGCCAGGCAGCGAGCTGTAAGCCCGAGCGTCGAGCGTATGGCAACTGCACGGCGTGCGTCGGCGCCAGCCTTGCTCCAGGAGTCTCTCACCTAGCATGCGCAGCCCGATCGATCTGCATACCCATTCGACAGCCTCGGATGGGGTCTTGCCGCCGGGTGATTTGGTCGCGCTCGCCGCGGCACGTGGGGTACGTACACTTGCGCTTACCGATCACGATACGACCGATGGTCTGTCGGCGGCGCAGCAACGCGCTTCGCTCGAGGGGGTGTTGCTGGTTCCCGGGGTCGAAATCTCCGTTACCTGGGGCGGGCGTACCTTTCATCTGGTTGGGCTCGGGATCGATCCGCAGCACGCAATGCTGCAATGCGGTCTAGCCAAGCTACGGACGATTCGAGAGCAGCGCGGGCGCGAGATGGGCCGGTTGCTGGAGCGTGTGGGACTCGAGGGTGCCTACCAGGCCGTGTGCGAATTGGTCCAGGGTAAAGTGGTGGGGCGTGCCCATTATGCCCAACTGTTGGTCGAGCGAGGTTTGGCGGCGGATTCGGGTGAAGCTTTTCGTCGTTATCTCAGCTGCGGCCGAGCCGGCTACGTCGAAGTTCAATGGGCGAGCCTCGATGAGGCCATGGGTTGGGTCCACGGCGCCGGTGGCGTTGCGGTGTTGGCGCATCCGTTTCAACATCGTTACCCCCGAGCTTTTTTGCGCCGGATGCTGGCCGCATTCGCTGCAGAAGGCGGGGATGCGCTCGAGATCGTGACGGGTGGCTGTAACGCGGGTCATATCTCGGCCGCGACGGCCTATGCTCGCCGCTTGTCTCTAGCGGGTTCGTTGGGTTCCGACTTCCACACCCCAGTGCAGTCCCGCAACAGCATTGGTCATATCAGAGCGCTTCCGCGTGAAGTGGTGCCGATCTGGGAGCGTTGGCCGCTTGTGCCGCAATCGTAAGGGCAAGAGACGTCGCTCCCCCTCTGGTCCTGATGGTCCTGACGAGCACGGCGCGCTTGTGGGGCACGCGCCGCCATCCCAAGGTGAGACCATCGGCCTCGCTGCGTGCGAGCGGCACGCGGCTCCGGTTAGCGGTAGCGCCGGTATTCGCCCTCGATCGTGTCTCCCGTGCTCGTCTCCGACTCGGTGCCGCCGCGTCGTAGCTGACGGCGCAGCCACCAGACCCGCACTGCAATTACCAAGGCCAGAATGGCTCCAAAGCCGATGACCAGGGCAAGGATGAACGCCCCGAATATCGCTGCCACGGCCGCCGTTGCCAGGAAGGCCAATGTTGCGAGCACCTGTGCCAGCGGGTTGCGAGTGGGTAGGTAGTATTGCTTGCGCATTGCTCTATCACCTGAATGGTTTAGCTAGTCGACCCCAATACGCCACGGTAGTTCCGGTGGCGCGGCTGGCGCAAAGACGCTGCCAAACTCGTGCCATGAGAGGGCAGTAGCTCCAACCGGAGGTGGTGGGCGGCTCGCGAACGCCTTATTCGCGCAGCCCCTGGTAGGGGCTCTGCTTGCATGCGTGCCCTACGGTCGCCAAGTCAATGATATCGGTTCGCCTTGGCGAGCGCACTTCACCTACTCGAGTGGGCACCTTATAGTGTTTGTCTGGGTTTTTTGCATTGCAGCACAGAAGGGCATGGTGGACGCGAATCTACATCTTTACGCCGCCTTGGATCCGGACACCGTGCTCAGCGCCGTGGAGCGATTGGGTCTGAGCGTCAATGGCCGGCTGCTCGCATTGAACAGTTACGAGAATCGGGTCTACCAGGTCGGCGTCGAGGGCGCCGAGCCTCTGGTGGTCAAATTCTATCGCCCGGCGCGCTGGAACGATGACGCCATTCTCGAAGAGCACGCCTTTGCCGCCGAGCTGGCCGATCACGAGATCCCGATAGTGGCGCCGCTGGTGTTGGGCGGTGCGACATTGCATTACCACCGCGGTTTTCGCTACGCGCTTTTTCCGTGCCGCGGCGGGCGAGCGCCGGAGCTGGACGATCCAGAGACCCGTCTCAGGCTGGGCAGATTCCTCGGGCGCATCCATGCGGTGGGCGCCGCCCGGAGCTTTGCCCATCGGCCGACCCTCGACATCACCAATTACGGCGCGGCACCGCGAGACTATCTGCTCGAGCAGGGTTTCATCCCCTCCCACCTAGTGGGTGCCTACGAGTCACTGAGCCGGGATCTTTTGGAGTCGGTGCGCCGTTGCTATCAGAGTGTGCAGGCGGTCCGGCAGCTGCGGCTGCACGGCGACTGCCACGTGGGCAACATCCTCTGGACGCCGGCGGGCGCGCATTTCGTTGACTTGGATGATTGCCTGGGAGGGCCGGCGATTCAGGATCTCTGGATGCTGCTCTCGGGCAGCCGTGAGGAGATGACACGGCAGCTCTCGGACTTGCTGGAGGGCTACGAGGATTTTTACTCGCTCGATCGCCGTGAGCTTGCGCTAATGGAAGCACTGCGCACGCTGCGCATCATGAATTACGCGGCTTGGCTCGCGCGGCGCTGGTCCGATCCGGCCTTCCCGCTCGCCTTCCCCTGGTTCGCCAGCGATCGCTACTGGGAAGAGCATGTGCTGGCGCTGCGGGAGCAGGCGGCGGCGCTCGACGAGCCGCCGCTGGTGATCTAGGATGCGTGCCCGTTGCCGGGCAAGCGCCATACGCTTTGGCGTGGCGAGCGAACAGGTGCTGGACATCGTGCTGGCGCCGGGGTATGCGGTGGGTATTGTCCTGCAGCGTCAAAGGCGGCGTACGCTTGCCATTCATGTCAACCGCGATGCTACGGTTGAGGTCCGCGCGCCCGTTGGGTGTCCCCTGGAAACGGTGCTCGCTTTCGTTCGCCGCCGCCGTCGCTGGCTTAATCGCCAGCTTGAGCGGTTGTCTCTGTCAAAACCGCCGGCCGTTCTGCAGTATACGCACGGGGAAAGTCATCCTTATCTCGGCGAGTGGCCAACGCTCATCCTTCAGCGGGGTTCACCTCGGTTGGCGAGGCTCCTGGGAGGCCAGCTGCGGCTTACGCTACCGGAGCCCGACGACCCGGCGCATGTCAAGCGCCTATTGGAGCAATGGTATCGCGGCCGCGCGAGCGAAGTCTTCACCACGCGCTTATTGCATTGGCAAGCCCATAATGCGTACCGGGCGCTGAGTCGACCGGTGCTTCGTTTACGTCGGATGCGGCGGCGCTGGGGCAGTTGCACGGCAGGCGGCGTCATTACCCTCAACACGCGATTGGTCGAGTATCGCCCGGAGCTGATCGATTACGTGATCGTCCACGAATTGTGTCACCTGCGCGTGTTCGACCACTCGGCCCGCTTCTATGCACTGATGGATGCCGTGCTGCCGGATTGGCGCCGGCGGCGCCGAGATCTGGAATCGAGCCCTCCGTGCTGAGCGAATCAGGCTCGGGCGGCGCGCTTGCGCTCGTGCTCACGTAGCAGTTTCTTGCGGATACGCACGGCGCTGGGCGTTACCTCCACCACCTCGTCCTGATCGATGATTTCCAAGGCCTGCTCCAGCGTGAGCCGCAGCGGTGGGGTCAAAATAATGCTCTCGTCGCTGCCGGCAGCACGCACGTTGGTCAGCTGCTTGGCCTTCAGCGGATTCACGATGAGATCGTTGTCGCGGTTGTGGATACCCACGACCATGCCCTCGTAGACCTCATCACCGGGACCAATGAGCAGCCGCCCGCGCTCCTGAAGGTTGAACAGCGCGTAGCCGAGCGCTCGACCGCTGGTGTTGGACACCAGGGCCCCGTTGGTACGCTGGCCATACAGGTCGGGTTTAATCGGTCCGTAATGATCGAAGACATGGTAGAGCAACCCGCTACCCGAGGTAGCGGTGAGAAATTGAATTCGAAAGCCGATGAGCCCGCGAGCCGGTATGGAATAGTCCAGGCGCACCCGTCCTTGGCTGGTGGCTGGCTGCATGTTCTGCAACACCCCGCCTCGTGCGCCGAGCCTCTCCATGACGGGGCCCTGATGGACCTCGGCGATATCCACCGTCAACCTCTCCCAGGGCTCCTGGCGTATGCCGTCGATCTCGCGCACGATCACCTCCGGGCGCGACACACCGAGCTCGTAGCCCTCGCGACGCATGTTTTCGATCAGTACGGACAGATGCAACTCGCCGCGGCCGGAGACGCGCAGCTTGTCCGGATCCTCGGTTTCCGCCACGCGTAGCGCGACGTTGTGCCGCAGCTCCCGCCCCAGGCGCTCGCGCAGCTGTGGTGCCGTGATGAAACGACCATCGCGTCCGGCAAGGGGCGAGGTATTGACCTGGAATGTCATGGAAATCGTCGGCTCGTCGACCAGCAGCGGGGGCAATGCCTCCACGGCGGCCGGGTCGCACAGCGTATCCGATATCTGCACCTCCGCCATGCCGGAAAACGCGATGATGTCGCCGGCCTGCGCGGCAGCCACTTCGGTGCGGTTCAAACCGAGGAAACCGAGTACCTGGAGGATACGCCCCGCGCGCCGATTCCCGTCGCGGCCGAGGGCCACCACGGGCATGTTGGTCCAGGCGCGGCCGCGTTTGATCCGCCCGATACCGATCACGCCCACGTAGCTGCTGTAATCGAGCGAACTGACCTGCATTTGAAATGGACCCTCCGGGTCCACAGCCGGGGGTGGGACATGGTCCCGTATGATCTCGAACACGGCGCTCATGTCCGGGGTGCGAGCGCTCGGCGTCAGGCTGGCATAGCCCTTCAAGGCGGAACAGTAGACCACTGGAAAGTCGAGCTGTTCGTCGCTCGCACCCAGTTCGGCAAACAGATCGAAGGTCTGATTCAAGACCCAATCCGGGCGTGCCTCCGGACGATCGATTTTGTTGATTACGACGATGGGCCGAAAGCCTTGCTCCAACGCTTTTTCGGTGACGAAGCGCGTTTGCGGCATGGGACCGTCGACCGCGTCCACCAGCAGCAGCACGCTGTCCACCATCGACATGACCCGCTCCACCTCGCCACCGAAATCGGCATGCCCGGGGGTATCGACGATGTTGATCCGAAAACCTTGCCATTCGATGGCGGTGTTTTTCGACAGGATGGTGATGCCACGCTCGCGTTCTATCTCATTGGAATCCATGACGCGCTCCGGAGCGGCGCCATGGTTCTGCAGGCTGCCGGAATCCTGCAGCAGGCGGTCGACCAACGTGGTCTTGCCGTGGTCGACATGAGCGATGATGGCGATATTGCGGAGTTTTTCGATCACTTTCGCTGCCGGGTGCTTAGCCTTGGGCGCGTATGATCGTCGAAGTGGCCTTGGCTGTCGAGGGCTGCGCGGGCCCTTCACAGCCACTGGGGAGATTCGTCGAGTCGCTACATCCCCGTAAGCGGTGGGTGCTGCGGCTCATTCATTGCGAATTGCAGTCCATGGGTTTGCCGGCGCGGCGGCACTGGATTGCCTCAAGGGTGGCCCGGAATGTGGCCAGGAAAGGTCCGCCCAAATCAACGGCCCGTTTCGCGGCCGTCTCGGCGGCGGACCAATCGCCTCGATCGGCCTCAATCTGTGCCAGGTTGTTGTAGAGCACCGCAGTCTGGTCAACGTCGCGCTCGAGCGCCTTTTCGAGCACTTCGGCGGCACTTGCCAGGCGCCCCGCGTCGTATAGTGCGTTCGCCAGGGCCAATGCGAGGCGGCCGTTCCGGGGAAAACGCGCCACGCCCGCCTGCCAGCCCGGCAGCGTTTTCGCTGGGCTGGCGCGCTTCTCCAGCCCCGCCAGGGCCTGGAACAGCCGAGGCGCGGTAGCGGTTGCCGGCAGCTCTCCGGGTGGCAGCACAACGATACCCCAGCGCTTTGCGCGCGCCCAGGTGCGTTCGAAGGTTTCCATCGATACCACGTGGCGACGCTCGTTGCCGGAACGCAGTACCAGATTGCCGCTTGCGGGCTGAGCGCCGATCGCCACCGCATAATGCCAGACGGGATACCAGCTCAGGCCCAGGTTCTGCAGCACCAGCACCGGGTGGCCGGCTGCGAGCTCATCCAGCAGCGCGGAGAGCCGAGCTGGGATGATAAAAACAAGGCGATCGCTGCCTCGGGCTCGGGCCAACAGCTCGGGCTGCAGCGTGCCTTGTTTGGCCGGGATGTAGAGCTCGGTGGCGAGGCGCTCGGGATCGGCGCTCACGCCACTCCAGCCCAACATCATTGCCAGTGCGGCCGGGCCGCAATGGTAGGCGGTTTGGGGATGAAACGGCACCTCAGAAAGCTCGACGCGGGGCGCGGTGCGAGCGGTGTGCTGCGGAGCGATTTGCGAGGCGCATCCGGACAGTGAAAGCCAGCTTGCGAGCAAAAGGGACAACGGCAGCGGTGGAGCTACCGTTGTCCGACCTGACCTCGCCATTAACGTACCGTCTTCTTCACGAATGGGAAAACATCCGTGAAACCGAGAATATCGGTGACCAGCAACACCAAGAAGACGAAGAGACTTACCCCCACGAGCAGGCCGAGCGTGTCTCCACCCGCCGGCATGCGATCGATGTGGCGAGCCAATGATTTTGCCTCGGCCTCGGACAGGGCGGCGACCCGATCATGGGCTGTCTGCGGATCGACGCCCAAGGCAACGAGTTGCGTGCGCACCTCATTGCGCTCCAGAACGGCCTCGATCCGCGCCCGGGCATCGTCCGCCGCCGCGCCGGCGCTCAGCGCCTGCGTGCTGACCATCCTGGCTTGTGCCGCAGGAACGGGCACCACCGTTAGCACGAAAACGACCGCGATGAGTCGGCAAAGCCAGCGATAGCGGTTTCGAAGCTCCTGCATAAATTCCTCCTTTTTTGCTCGTGGCGGATAGCCGGACCCATGCGAGTGACACGGTCTATCTGTTCAGTGACCCCTGCGGGCAGGGCCCCAGCCCACGCGGGGCGTTTTCGAGCGCTCGTTCCGGGCACCAGGAGGCGACGCACGATCGCGGCCTATCCGCCCAGTCCTATACCCGGAATCAATCGTATCCGGCGATGCTTCGGCGCGCCACGGTATTCGCTGGAAACGGACAGGCCACCGCGGCGCGTCGACCGGGGCGTATCTCACGACCCAGGCGGTGGCCGATCGCCTAGCGGTATCGATGACCCGTTCGGGTCTCCGTATGAGGGCTGCCCAATGGGCGGGCCTCGGGGGTTGCGCCGCCCGCCGCGCAGTCGCCGAATCAGCCGGCTCGACCCTCTATGGCGAGGTGTTTATCGCGTTCGATAAGGGCGTAGGCCGAGTGGTTGTGAATGGACTCGAAATTCTCCGAGGCCACGCTGTAGGCCACGATTCGGTCATCGGCCTCGAGCCGCCCCGCCACCTCGCGCACGATGTCTTCGACGAATTTGGGGTTGTCGTATGCGCGTTCCGTGACGAACTTCTCGTCCGGGCGCTTGAGCAGTCCGTACAGCTCGCACGAGGCGCTTTCCTCCGCGATTTGGATCAGCTCCTCGAGCCAGATGAACCCGCAGGTGCGCGCACGGATCGTCACGCGGGAGCGCTGATTGTGCGCGCCCTGATCGGAGATGGACTTGGAGCAGGGACATAGGCTGGTGACGGGAACCAAAACCTCCAGGGTCAGCTCGATTTGGTCCCCATGGGTTTCTCCCAGGAACGCCACCTCGTAATCGAGCAGGCTCTCCACTCCGGATACCGGAGCCTTCTTGCAGATAAAGAAGGGGAAGCGCATTTCGATATGCCCGGACGCGGCTTTCAGGCGTTGCGTCGTCTCGCGGAGCATCGCTTTGAACGAGGCAATGGTGATCTCGCGGTTGTGGCCTTCCAGGATTTCCACGAACCGTGACATGTGGGTGCCTTTGAAGTGGTGCGGCAGGTCCACGTACATGTTGAATGTCGCGACCGTATGCTGCTCCTCGCCGTTGCGGGCACGCACCCGGACCGGGTGGCGGATGTCTTTGATGCCAACCTTGTTGATCGGTATGCGCCGGGTGTCCTGTCGTCCCTGAACGTCTTCGATCGGCAGCGCGATTGCCCCTTTTGTCGCCTCGGCCATGCTTCAGTCTTCCTCTGTATATCGAACGCGAGCGTGCGCGGTTTCCCATACGGTGACGGCATTGATCCGCACGTGGTGTCCACTGAGCCACGCGCGAAGTGCGCGATAGATGACACCGGCCACGTGTTCCGCCGTCGGGTTCAGACCGGCAAATTCAGGTAGATCGTTGAGGTGACGATGGTCCATCGAGTCAACGACCTGCCGCGTCGCGGATTTGAGTTCGGCAAAGTCGATCGCCATCCCGAGGGAGTTCAGCTGGTGTGCTTCAACTTCTACTTCCACCGACCAATTGTGACCGTGCAAGCGGCTGCACTTCCCAGGATGGCCCTCCAGGATATGGGAGGCTGAGAAATCGGTAACTACGCTCAGGGTGTAGCGCCCGCTCATGGGTTGATCCCGATTTACGCGGTGAAATATTAGGGTAACGCGACGGGATCAGCAACGTCAGTGATCGCGCGCCACGATGTATTCGGCGACTCCGCGCAGGCAGTCGGCCTCGGAGCCGAATTCCTGCAAGCTGGCCAGGGCGTCCTGGCAAAGCTGTTGCGCAAACCCCCGTGCTTCGCTAATGCCGAGAAGCGCCGGGTAGGTCGGCTTGTCGAGCCGGGCATCGGCCCCCTGGCTCTTTCCCAGCCGCGCCTCGTCACCGGTCACATCCAATATGTCATCCTGGACCTGGAATGCGAGACCAACGCATTTGGCATAATGGTCGAGGCGTTCCATGCGGGCGGAGTTCGAAGTGGTATCCGCCAGCGCACCGAGCATGACGCTGGCGCGAATCAGCGCGCCTGTCTTGTGGATGTGCATGTCCTCCAACTCCGGCACCGTAACCTGACGGCCCATCGCTTCGTAGTCGAGGCTTTGGCCGCCGGCCATGCCGCGCGAGCCGGTTGCCAGGCTGAGGACGTCGATCATGCGCAGACGTTGTCGAGCCGGTACGGTCTCATCATCGCTGCAATGGCTCAATACGCGGAAGGCGAGACTCTGCAGCGCATCGCCCACGAGAATGGCCGTGACTTCATCGTAAGCGCGGTGACAGGTCGGACGGCCACGACGCAGATCGTCGTCATCCATGGCCGGTAGGTCATCGTGAACGAGAGAGTAGCAGTGAATGAGCTCGACCGCGCACGCGGGAGCATCCAAGACCTGCCGCGGAACCCCCAGGGCATCCCCAGTGGCATACACCAACAGCGGGCGCATCCGCTTGCCGCCGCCGAGCACGGCGTAGCGCATGGCCTCGTGCAGCCGCGCCGGGTGTGTTTGCGCCGGAGGCAGCCACCGTTCCAAGGCGGCTTCCACCCGAGCCTGGTAGTCAGGCAGATAGCGCTCAAGAATCGTCATGGTTTATCGCCTCAAACGGCATGACTTCGGCTTTTTCGTCCTGGCCGAGGAGAATTTCGATTTTTTGCTCGGCCTCCCGCAGCGCCTTTTGACAAGCCCGTGTCAACTCGATACCCCGCTCGAAGGACTTGAGGGACTCCTCGAGCGAGAGTTCCCCCGCTTCCATGTGGCCGACCAGCGTTTCGAGCTCCTGCAAGGCGTGTTCGAAGTCGAATTCGCGTTCACGTTGCTCAGTCATTTAGCCTCGCTTGGCGCGGCGAGCGAACGCGCTTAGTGTACCCTGGGACGCTGTGCAACGCACTCGCAGTCATTTCGGGCACAGGATACACTGGCCGCCTTCGACCCGAGCTTCGCTGGCCTTGGGCAGAGGAAGGACCAGGAGGAGCGGAGTTTGCCGCGACAATGACGAAAAATTATGACGCCGCTTCGATCGAGGTGCTCACCGGACTGGACCCGGTACGTCGCCGCCCGGGCATGTACACGGATACGACGCGACCCGACCACCTGGCGCGCGAGGTCATCGACAACGGTGTCGACGAGGCGCTGGCCGGTTGCGCCGATCGGATCGAGGTCGTGCTGCATGAGGATGGCTCGCTGTCGGTCACCGACAATGGCCGCGGCATGCCGGTGGATGTCCACCCGGAGGAAGGATTGCCGGGGGTCGAGCTGATCCTCACTCGACTCCACGCCGGCGGCAAGTTCTCGCAGCGCAGCTACCAGTTCGCCGGCGGCCTGCACGGGGTCGGCGTCTCTGTGGTGAACGCGCTCTCGCGCCGGCTGGAAGTCACGATTCGCCGTGACGCCAAGCAATGGCGCATGTGCTTTGTCGAAGGCGAGAAATGCTCCGAACTCGAGCTGCTGGGAGCGCTCGACAAAGCTGACACGGGCACGACGTTGCGCTTCTGGCCGGACGCCCGCTATTTCGACTCGCCGCGTTTCTCCGTGCCGCGTTTGAAGCACGCGCTAAAGGCCAAGGCGGTGCTTTGCCCCGCCTTGCGCGTTCGTTTCGTGGACGAGACGGCGCCCGAAGAGTGGGTTTGGTATTACGAAGACGGCCTTGCGGATTATCTGTGCAGCACGCTCGATGATCACGCGCGATTGCCGGACCCCCCCTTTCTTGGGCGCATGAGCGCCGCTCAGGAGACCGCGGAGTGGGCCCTCGCCTGGCTCACCGATGAGGGGGAGGGGGTTCAGGAAAGCTACGTGAACCTGATACCCACGCCGCAAGGCGGCACTCACGTCAATGGCTTGCGCGCCGGGCTGACCGAGGCCATTCGCGAATTCTGCGAGTTTCGCAACCTGCTGCCGCGCGGGGTACGCATCGCCCCCGATGATGTTTGGGAGCGCCTGAGCTTCATACTCTCGGTGAAACTCGCGGACCCCCAGTTTACCGGGCAAACCAAGGATCGCTTGTCCTCTCGCGAATGCGCCGCCTTTGTCTCCGGCGTTGTCAAGGACAGCTTCAGCCTGTGGCTGAATCAGCACATCGCACCGGCGCAGCAGATTGTCGGGCTGGTCATCCAGAACGCCCAGCGGCGGTTGCGCACCAGCAAGAAGGTGGCCCGCAAGCGGGTGACGAGCGGGCCGGCACTGCCTGGCAAACTTGCCGACTGTACTAGCCAGGATGCCCGACAGACGGAGCTGTTTCTCGTCGAAGGGGACTCGGCGGGTGGCTCGGCCAAGCAGGCGCGGTCCCGAGAATTTCAGGCGGTGATGCCCCTGCGAGGGAAGATTCTGAATACTTGGGAAGTGGATCCCGCCGAACTCATGAGCTCGCAGGAGGTGCACGACATCGCCGTCGCGTTGGGCGTTGAGCCCGGCTCGGCGGATCTTACCGGACTGCGCTACGGGAAGGTGTGTATTCTGGCCGATGCCGATCCGGACGGTGCGCACATCGCCACGTTGCTGTGCGCCTTGTTTTTGCGCCATTTCCCGGCACTGGTTCGGCAAGGGCATATCTATGTCGCAATGCCGCCGCTTTACCGCATCGATGTCGGGAAACAGACCTACTACGCCCTCGACGCGCAGGAGCGTCGCGGCATCCTCGATCGCATCGCGGCCGAGAACGTCAAGGCAAAGCCGCAAATCACGCGCTTCAAAGGTCTGGGGGAGATGAATCCGAAGCAGCTGCGTGAGACCACCATGGCGACAGAGACGCGGCGTTTGGTACGGCTTACGGTGGACTGCGAAGACGGCGCGCAGCAGTTTCTGGGCATGTTGCTCGGCCGGCGCTCGGCAGCGCAACGGCGCGCTTGGCTGGAAGCGAAGGGCGATCGGGCCGAGGTGCTGCCTTAGCCATCCGAGCGCGGCGTTCGGGGGTGGCAGTCGTCTCGGCGGTTGACCGGCCATCGGGCGCCGCGCAGTAGCAAGGGGTTGAAGCGAATTGCCTGCACACGATGCCGATTACGAGACTCGGCCGCTGCGCGAGTTCACGGAGAAGGCGTATCTGGACTACTCCATGTACGTCATTCTCGACCGGGCGCTGCCCCATCTCGGAGACGGGCTGAAGCCGGTCCAGCGGCGCATCATTTACGCCATGTCCGAGCTCGGAATTTCCGCCTCCTCCAAATTCAAGAAATCCGCCCGCACCGTCGGCGATGTGCTCGGAAAATACCATCCGCACGGTGATTCCGCTTGCTACGAGGCCATGGTGCTCATGGCGCAGCCATTTTCCTATCGCTACCCGCTCGTGGACGGACAGGGCAACTGGGGTTCCGCCGATGATCCGAAATCGTTCGCGGCCATGCGCTACACCGAAGCGCGCCTTACGCCCTACGCCCAGCTCCTGCTTTCCGAGCTTGGCGAGGGCACGGTGGGGTGGATGCCAAATTTTGACGGGACGTTGGAGGAGCCTCAGGTGCTGCCGGCTCGAGTGCCCAACCTGTTGCTCAACGGCTGCACCGGCATCGCGGTGGGCATGGCCACCGATATCCCGCCCCATAACCTGCGCGAGGTGGCCGCGGCCTGCATTCGGCTACTCGATCAGCCGGAAGCCGGCGTGGCTGAGCTCTGCGAAGCGATTCTAGGTCCGGATTTTCCCACCCGCGGTGAGATCATCACGCCGGTCGAGGACATCCAGCGCCTTTACGAAACCGGCTACGGCGGTCTGCGCCAGCGGGCATGCTGGGAGCGCGAGGGGCTCGACATCGTTATCACGGCGTTACCGTATCAGGTCTCCGGCAGCAAGATCCTCGAGCAGATCGCCGCGCAGATGCAGACCAGGAAACTGCCGATGGTCGAGGATTTGCGGGACGAGTCGGATCACGACAGCCCCACGCGATTGATCATCACCCCGCGTAGCGCTCGGGTAGACGCCGAGCAGCTCATGGATCATTTGTTCGCCACCACCGAGCTCGAGAAGACCTATCGGGTGAACCTCAATGTCATCGGCCTGGATGCGCGGCCGCGGGTGCGCAACCTGCGGGAAATATTGGTGGAATGGTTGCGCTTCCGCACCGAAACCGTACGCCGGCGTCTGCGCTGGCGCTTGGGTAAGGTCGAGGCGCGTCTGCACCTTCTCGACGGCTATCTGATCGCGTTTCTCAATATTGACGAGGTGATTGCGATCATCCGTGCCGAGGACAAGCCCAAGCCCGTGCTGATGGAGCGCTTCGCTCTAACCGAGCCCCAAGCCGAGGCCATTTTGGAGCTGCGTCTGCGCCATCTGGCAAAGCTCGAGGAAATCAAGATTCGTGCTGAGCAGGATGAGTTGCAGGGCGAGCGGGATCAGCTTCGCGCCACGTTGGACTCGGAGGTAAAGCTCAAAGCGCTGATCAAATCGGAGCTTCAAGAGGATGCGCAGAAGTACGGCGATGAGAGGCGCTCCCCGCTGGTCCGGCGCGGCACGGCGCAGGCACTGAGCGAGACGGAGCTGGTGCCGAGCGAGCCGGCAACGCTCGTATTGTCGCAGAAAGGCTGGATTCGGGCGGCCAAGGGGCATGACGTAGACGCGCAACGGCTGAGCTACAAGGCAGGGGATGGTTATCGTGACGCGGCGATGGGCCGCAGCAATCAGCAGGCGGTCTTTCTGGATTCGCAGGGTCGGGCCTATACCCTGCCGGCGCATACGCTGCCCTCGGCACGGGGTCAGGGCGAGCCCCTGACGGGTCGCTTGGCTCTACCGGCCGGGGCCGAGTTCAGGTACGTCTTGCTCGGCGCTCCGGATTCGCTTTGGGTGCTGGCAAGCGACCATGGTTACGGGTTCATCGTCCGGTTGGCTAATCTCTACAGCAAGAACCGGGCGGGCAAAGCCGTTTTGAGCCTTGCCGACGAAGCGCAGGTGCTCAAACCCGCGCGAGTGCAGACACTCTCGCAGGACCGCCTGGTGGCAGTCACCACGGCCGGCCGGCTTCTGGCCTACCCGCTGCAGGAATTGCCCGAGCTCAACAAAGGCAAGGGCAACAAGCTCATTCAGATTCCAACGCAGCGGCTGAGGAGCGGAGAGGAGGTGGTGGCCGGTGTCTTGGCGGTTCCTGCGCTGCGTTCGGTCATTCTCCAGGCAGGTAAGCGAACGCTCACGCTGCGCCCAAATGACCTGGAGCGCTATGTCGGTCAACGCGGTCGACGCGGAGACAGCCTGCCGCGGGGCTTTCAACGGGTCCAGCAGCTTTGGTTGGGAGACGGGGGTGAGGTTTCCTGAGCGCGTCCGCGAGGCCGCGGCTTGGCCGGGATGAACCGATCAGATCACCATGCCGGTGAAATCGTAGTTCATCTCCGGGACGGGCTCGTGAAGGAAATGGCCTTGCACCAGATCCACTTTGTATTGCCAGAGGGTGGCGAGCGCTGTGGCCTCCTCAAGATAGCCGGCGATAACCAGCTTGCCCATGGTGTGCGCGGTGTCAACGACGCGCCGCAGCTTGCGTTGGGTTTCCACGCTATCGACGAGATCGAGGCAGAGGCTTTGATCGAGCTTCAGGTACTCGGCTGGTAGGTGCTTGAGCAACTGAAAGGAATTGAGCTCGCTGCCGAACTGGTCCAAGGCGAAGCCGCACCCGAGCTCTGTGATCCCGTCATAGAATGCCTTTGCCTGATTGAGCTGCGTCATGGCGACGGGCTCGCTCAGCTCGAAGATGATGTCCTTGCCTTCCACGTCCAGGCGCGCGAGCTCCGCGGCAAGAAACGGCAAGAATTCCGGGTCACTGAGGGTGCCTCCGGTGATCTTGGTAAAGACTCGCGTCTGATGTCCGGCCGCCCGGCGCTTCGCGATAGCCGCGAGCACCGATCGGGTGAGCCACCGATCGATCGCCGGAGTCAGGCCGCATTGATCCGCAAAAGGCATGAAGTCGCGCGGCGCCAGCGGTTGACCGTTATCGCCGCTCAGGCGCAAGCGGGTCTCGTAGCGCTCCAGCGGATCGCCAGACAATGAAACAATCGGTTGATATACGAGATAAAACGTTTCGTCGGCGAGGGCATGTTCGAGACGGCTTTTCCAGTCACTGCCGCCCTCACTCCCACTCCCCTCGGCCGTGGGATGGAGGTGAATGCGGTTGCCGCCCTCGCGACGAGCCGTCTCGCTCGCCTCGGCCGCCAGATTGATGGCTTGGCCGGCATCGGCCACGCCTTCGCCAATCATCGCGATGCCGATGCTGCAAGACTTCGTGATCGTCCGGTTGCCGGCTTCCGAGACATCTTCCTCGACGCTTTGCCGTACCGCCTCGGCCAATCCGATCGTATCGTGCACGGAGCGGTTCGGCAGCAAGACGGTGAACACGGTGTCCGCGTAGTGGGCGGCCACGTCGCCTTCACCGATCTGTGTCTCGATGATTTTGGCGATGTCACCGAGAACGAGTTCTACAGACGTGACCCCTAAGCTTGCATGGGCCGCTTCTAAATTGTCCGTCTGTACATAGAGCAGTCCGATGTTCGGCGGCGGACTCGACGCCGAGCGCTCGACAAGCGTGCGATCGAGCTGCTCGAGGAAATATTTACGGTTGAACAAGCCGGTGAGCACGTCGCGGCGGCTGAGGCTGGCCAATTCCTGTTCGAGGCCCGCGCTCGGCGTGCGCATCAGGATCTGCGTGCAGGGTTCGCCCTCGATGCTGGTGGCGGAGAAATGCATGGCGGCCGCTTGTATTTCGCCTCCCGCCGCTTGGATGCCGATCTCGATATCGTGCTCGTTGCCGTTGCCCTGGCTGTAGCGCCGGAGAAAATCCTTGAAGCGCGTTTGGTCGTCCAGGGCGATCAGATCGAGGATGGGCATGCCCTCGATCGCCTCGGCGGTCGGGATGCCGAAACGCTCCAAATAGGCCGCGTTGGCATAGATATGCATGCCCTCGTGGACATAAGCGATGGCATCGCGGGAGCTGTCGAGCAGAGTGTGACAGCGTCGTTCCGCCTCGTGCGAGGCGGCCTCGAGCTCGCGCAGGCGGCGGCGCTCACGTAGATTGCGAAGCTCGCGCGCGACGACGAGCCGGAAGTGCTCCGCGTCGTCTTTATGAACAAGGTCCGCGGCACCGATGCGCATTACCTCGAGGCGCAACTGCGGGTCGGACTGTTCGCCAAGGATCAGCAATGGTAGATCACGGTCGGATTGGGACGCGATCTGCGCGGCGGCAGCGGGTGACAGCTCGTCGAGGGCCGGTGCGCAGATGAGAAGGTCCTGACTGTGCTCCGATAGGGCCGCTTGCAGTGTCTCTTCGTCGCTCACCGATGTGGCGCGCACGGCAAATCCCGCATTACGCAGGCCGTTGAGGAGGTGTTCGGTGTCATTGAGCGATTCTTCGGCGATCACCAACCGCAGCAGATTTTTCTCGCCTGTCATCCCTCACCTTGCATCCCTAGTCTTACCTCGTCGTTTACGAGGCGGGCACGAATTCGTCACGCGCCGTGGTCTGCGCTTCCAGCGCGTCGTCGCCGCGCAACTCAAATTGAACATAGTGTGCGGTGGCATCGAGCTCGCGGCTGAGTTCCACCTCGGTTTCGCGCAGCCCGTAGCGTATCCGCGAACGCCGCTGAGCCGCGAAATGGCGCCCCGGGGCGACTAGCGTCGCCGCTTGACCGGTCGCCGTCACCGCAGGCAGCAACAGACCCGGTTCGAGCGGACCAAAGCGATAGTCCGCGTGCTCGGCGCGAAGCCGTACCGGAGCGGGGTTGGGCGCGAGGAGCTGGACACCAATCTGCAACGTCTGCTCGGGCGTGGCCCGAATCCATCGGATTGCGCCGAGCTGCCAGGGTAGCCCGTGATGCGTCATCTCCCGCATCGCAATCAGCTCGCCTACGCGCGCGCGCATATTCTGCTGTGGCCCGGAGACGAGACAATAACCACCGGCACTGACGTTTACCAAACTCCAGTCGAGGAATTCATCGTGGTGCGACTCAGAGCCCGCATCACGCGCGGTTTGCCGCTGCTGGTCCAGCGTCACGGCCATCAGCTCGGCTGGATAGATCAGGTCCCAGACGTCGGACTCATCCTGCTGGGCCAATTGCGCGTCATGGTATTGGAACCGGTCATGCACCGGTTCGAACGCTTCGGCCTCGCGGCCGAGCTCTCGGGACAGTGCACTGTGAATGGCTGTCAGGCCCAGGACGGCTTGCAGACGCGCTTTGAGCCGCATGCGGGACTGTCGCCGGCGGTCCGCCACGGCGCCCAATGCCAGCGACAGGCGACGCAAAAGCTCCGGATGGATATCCGCCATCGGTCTGCGCCGCCAGAAGGCACCTTTTCTTGTGCTGGCGAACTCCCGCTCGATGAGCCGCAGCAGCGCGTCGGTGACCAGTAGCCGATCTTGGGGCTGCGCTGAACCGATGGTGAGTGGCTGCGGCGGCTCATCGAGCGCCCGCGGCACACGGAACAGCGCTTCTCGTGCCGCCGGTTCTCGTGCATCGACGAGCCGTGCCGCCGCGGCCCAGTGTTCCAGCAAGCGATAGGCGTCCTGAATTTCGCTATGGTGCATCCGTTGCGGGCCCGCGGCGGCGAGCAGCACGACTTGCCGATAGGCTTGGCCGGGCGTGCTGCGTCGGCGCGCGTTGGCCAGCTCGAAATCCCGGACCGGCTGCTCGTCGAGCCCAACCTGCTTGGCAATGGTGAAGAGCGTGTGCAATCGGCGCCATGTCTCCTGCGGCGGTGCCTGATAGACCGTCCAGCTCTCGAGCAGCACGCGCGAGCGGTAACGAATGGCCCGGTCGAGCGCCGGGGCGAGGCGGCGGCGATGGCCGAGCCCGAGACGGGAGTGGTGGCGGGCCGCCTCGATCAGGATCTCGTAGCCCAGCGCCATTTCCTGTAGCAGCCGAATGGCCAACGTCACGACGCAGCTCGCCTTGGAGCGCAGGGGCAGCTCGCGGCCGACATACTGCTTGCGCAAGCCGTTGGTGATGTAGCCCACGATCTCGCGGAGCTGCTCCAGATAGCCCAGGCGCAAATTGGCTTGCAACTCCCGACGATTGGAGCTCCGAAGCGATTCGTAGACGTGGCGGCTGGTCATGCCGAGGTCGGCGACCGGGAGGTTGTGCAGCCAGTCCTCCACGGACTTGGGACGATAATCGAAGCTACCCGTGCTCGCCGGTTCCCGGTCCGGTACCGGAAGATAATTGGTTCTCGAGTGCTCCATTGTCTTCCCTACTCGCTTGAGCTGGCCTGGTTCAGGGAGGCGTTCCTTTCTGCCGCAGCCGGCCAATGCCGTCGGTTCACCGCCCCCCTCCAAGGCTTCCTTGCTCAGGGCGGCAACCAGCGTTTTCCCGGCGCACCTTCGATTTCCTGCACCAGCCGCGGGACCAGGTAGCCGGGCAGCCGTGCGGCCATCTGCCGGTGCAGCTTGCGCGCACGGCTCTGCGCGATCTCAAAATGGCTGGCGCCGGCCACCCGATCGAGCAAATGCAGGTAATAGGGCAAAACGCCGCTATCGAACAACCGGTGGTTGAGCGCCGTCAGCGCCATCGCCTCGTCGTTGACACCCCGCAGCAGCACCGTTTGGTTGAGAACGGTTGCCCCGGAGTCGCGGAGGCGCTTGACGGCGTTGGCCACCGCTGCGTCCAACTCATTGGCATGGTTGGCGTGCAGCACCATGATTGCCTGTAGCCGCCCGCCCGCAAACCAGTCGAGCATTTCATCGGTAACCCGTGAGGGCAGCACTACGGGTAGGCGGCTGTGTATTCGCAGGCGCCGGATATGAGGAATATCGGCCAATCGAGAGACGAGTTGAGCGAGGCGGCGGTCGGTCAAGGTCAGCGGGTCTCCGCCGCTTAATATGACCTCTTCGACTTCCGGGCGCTGCTCGATATATCGTAGCGCAGCATGCCACTGATCGGCCGAAGCATTCGCCTCGCTGTAGGGGAAGAGCCGTCGAAAACAGTAGCGGCAGTTCACCGCGCAGGCGCCGGTGGTGATGAGCAATACCCGCCCATGATACTTATGCAGCACGCCGGGCTGTGTGGCCGCCCCAAGATCACCGACCGGATCGGCAACGAACCCCGGCGCGGCGTCCAGTTCCGCTGCCAGCGGAAGCACCTGCCGTAGGAGAGGGTCATCGGGATTGCCGCGTTCCATGCGTGCGACGTAGCCTCGCGGCACGCGCAGCGGGAACTGCCGGGACGCGAGCCGGGCGGGCTCCAGCAGAGTCCCTGGTAGCTCCAGCAGCGCCAAGAGCTCACCCGGATCACGAATTGCCCGGGCGAGTTCCTGCTGCCAGAAAGGGCGAGTGCTCGTATGCTGTGCCGCGAGTGGGGGCCCGCTCATAAAAATTATTCTAACACCCTTGTTTTTTCGTTAGTATTCGCGCTTCGGGGCGCGCGGAGCAAGTGCCTGCCGAGCGGGTGTGCCTAAAAGTATCTGAATTTCAGCGCAAGCAGGGGTTTCATGGCCAGTTATTCCACCAGCCAATTCAAGGCGGGACTGAAAATTCTGCTCGACGGTGATCCGTATGCCATCGTTGAAAACGAGTTCGTCAAGCCCGGCAAAGGTCAGGCGTTCAACCGGGTAAAGGTTCGCAATTTGCGCTCTGCCCGTGTGGTCGAACGCACGTTCAAGTCTGGCGATACGGTAGAGGCCGCGGACGTCATCGAGACCGAGATGCAGTACCTCTACACCGACGGCGAGTTCTGGCACTTTATGAAACCGGACAGCTTCGAGCAGTACGCGGCCGGTAAAGCAGTGATCGGCGACGCAGCCAAATGGCTCAAAGAGCAGGATATATGCAAGGTAACGCTGTGGAATAACGAACCGCTATCCGTAGAGCCGCCCGCGCACGTCAGCCTCGCTGTGGTTGAGACCGATCCGGGCGTGAGGGGCGACACCAGCGGCGGTGGTGGTAAGCCGGCGACCTTGGAGACCGGTGCCGTCGTCCAGGTGCCGCTGTTCATCGAGGAGGGTGAAGTCGTTCGGGTCGATACCCGTAACGGAGCGTACATCTCGCGCGCGAAGGAGTGAGACTCCGCGGTGCGTGCTGATTGGTGCCCGTCGGCTTCTCGCGAAGTGCTTCAGCAGCGGGCGGGCCTACTTTCCGCCATTCGCGCCTTCTTTGCCGAGCGGGGCGTGCTGGAGGTGGAAACGCCCTGTCTGATGGGTGCGGGGGCGATGGATCCGAACGTGGCGAGCATTCGTGTCGCTTACGAGGCTGCCGGCGCGCCACCCGACGGGCATTTGTGGCTGCAGAGCTCGCCCGAGCATGCCATGAAGCGCCTGCTCGCCGCGGGGAGCGGCGCGATTTATCAAATCACCCATGCCTTTCGTGCCGGGGAGCGCGGGCGTCTGCACAATCCGGAATTCACGCTGCTCGAATGGTATCGCATCGGTTGGGACCATTACGCGCTGATGGACGAAGTGGCGGATCTGTGTCGCCGACTGCTCGGGGAGCTTGGCGTCGAGCGGATGACCTATGCGCAGGCGTTTCGCAACCACCTCGGCATCGATCCACTCGAGGCGCCAAGACGGCTCTTGGAGACGAGTGCCGCGGGCCTCGGCCTGAGCGCGGCGGCTATGGCCGCGCTGGAGCGCGATGCGCTGCTTGACCTGCTGTTGAGTGAGCGAGTGGTGCCCGCGCTGGCAGGTGAGCGGCTGACCTTCCTTCACGATTTTCCGGCCTCGCAGGCGGCGCTAGCCCGGCTGCGCCCGGATGATCCGCGAGTCGCCGAGCGCTTCGAGCTTTTCAACAACGGGATGGAACTCGCCAATGGCTACCATGAGCTTACCGATGCGGGCGAACAGCGGCTGCGCTTTGAGCGCGAGCGCGCCCGGCGCGCCCGGCGCGGGTTGGTGCTGCCGCAAGGCGATGCCCGCCTGTTGGCGGCAATGCAAGCCGGCCTCCCGGCCTGTGCTGGCGTGGCGCTGGGCGTGGATCGGCTCGTCATGCGCGCGCTCGGAGCCAGCCACATCGACGAAGTGATCGCCTTCCCGATTGAGCGCGCCTGAGCGGCGGCGGCCCCTGTTAATCCCGCAGGAAGCGTCCCAACGCTTGACCCATACGCACCGGCTGCTCGGCGGTTAAATCCTTGCGCCACGTCACCTGGCCGGGGCCGAACAATACGATGACGGTCGAGCCCATGTTGAAGCGGCCCAACTCCGCGCCACGCGCGAGCCGGTGCTGCTGCGGCGGGTAATGCCAACTGCGTAGCCGGCGGCCGCGCGGCGGGGTGACCACTCCGGCCCAGACGGTCTCGATGCTTGCGACACAGATCGCGCCGATGAGGATCACGGCGAGTGGCCCGTGCTCGGTCTCGAACAAGGTCACCACGCGCTCATTGCGGCTGAAAAGGCGCGGTATCGTACGTACCGTATGCGGAGCCACACTGAATAACCGGCCGGGCACATGCGTCATGCGCCGTAGCGTGCCGGCGGCCGGCATGTGGACGCGATGGTAGTCGCGGGGGGAAAGATAGACGGTTACGAATTGGCCCCCATGGAAGCGCGCCGCGATCTCGTCGTCGCCACCAAGCAGCTCGGCAACACTGAAGCGGCGTCCTTTGGCCTGCAATAGATACATGCCGTCGATCCCGCCGACCTCGCTGATCGCACCATCGGCCGGGCAGATGACCGCCGCGTTGTCATCCGGCAAGGGCCGGGCATCGGGCCGCAATGCCCGCGTGAAAAAGCTGTTGAAATCCGGATACGCCGTCGCGTCGGGCTCGCTTGCCTCTTCGAGATCGACCCGATAAGCGCGGACGAACCAGCGTATGAGGGCGTTTTTCCAGCGGCTATTGCGCGCCCGTGTCGCCTGCAGCACGATGCGCGAGATGGCGTGCTGAGGCAGCGGATAGAGTGGCAGCGTTTTGAGCCAATCGCCGAGACTGGGGCGTCCATGCTCGGCGGCGCTTAGCGTTTGCGGCATTGGTCGTGGATTGGTCCGGTTAGGGGTGGCGGCAGATTATCACATATGCCCGCGGCGGGCGCATTAGCCGTTACCCCGCGGGATCGGCTATGATCGTTGCGGTGCGCCGATCGGTATCGGGGCGCCTGAAATCTCTGGCACGCCGCTCTCGGCCCATCGGTAATTTTCCTGAGTCGATTGACAATGACGTGGTAGCGACCGATGTCGGGCAACACTTTCGGCAAAGTCTTTACGGTAACGAGCTTCGGTGAAAGCCACGGTCCGGCGCTTGGTGCCGTCGTCGACGGTTGCCCGCCGGGGCTGGCGCTTTGCGAGGAGGATCTGCAGAGGGATCTGGAGCGCCGCAGGCCGGGAACGTCCCGGCACACCTCGCAACGCCGCGAACCCGATCGGGTCAGCATCCTCTCAGGCGTTTTCGAGGGCAAGTCGACGGGCACCCCCATCGGCCTGCTGATCGAAAACACCGATCATCGTTCCAAAGACTATGCCAAGATCAAAGCGAGCTTTCGCCCCGGCCACGCCGACTATACCTATCAACAGAAGTACGGCATACGCGATTACCGCGGCGGCGGGCGTTCCTCGGCACGCGAGACGGCGATGCGTGTCGCGGCCGGGGCCATCGCCCGGAAGTACTTGGCGCAGCGGCTTGGCGTGCGCATCCGCGGCTATTTAGCACAGCTTGGCCCGATCCGCCTGGAGCGGCGTGACTGGGACGCGGTCGAGACCAATCCGTTCTTTTGCGCCGACCCGGATCGGATTCCGGAGTTGGAGCGCTACCTGGATGATTTGCGCCGCCAGGGGGACTCCGTCGGTGCCCGGGTAAACGTTGTGGCAGAGAACGTGCCCGTGGGCCTCGGCGAGCCGGTCTTCGATCGGCTGGATGCCGAAATCGCCCGTGCTCTGATGGGAATCAATGCCGCCAAAGGCGTTGAGATCGGCGCCGGCTTTGCCGCCGTGGAGCAGCTCGGTAGCAGCCATCGCGACGAGATGACGCCCGAGGGCTTCTTGTCCAACAATGCCGGCGGTATTCTGGGCGGGATCTCGACCGGACAGGATATCGTTGCCAGCCTCGTTCTCAAGCCGACCTCCAGCATCCGCGTCCCCGGGCGTTCCATCGACACGCGCGGCAAGCCCGAGGAGGTGGTGACCACCGGGCGCCACGACCCTTGCGTGGGCATCCGCGCCACGCCCATCGCCGAGGCCATGCTGGCTTTGGTGCTCATGGATCATTACCTACGCCACCGCGCGCAGTGCGCGGATGTCCGCACCGATACGCCAGTCATTCCCAGCGGCCGTGGCCGCTGAGTGTATGGGCCCACCCGGGACTCCCTACTGGCGCTTGGCGGCGTTCTATTTCTTCTTCTTCGCCGTCGTCGGCGGGCTGGCGCCTTATTGGGGCGCTTATCTGCGCTCGCTGGGTTTCAGCGCCAGTGCCATCGGCGAGCTCATCGCCGTTCTCTATGCCACGAAAATCATCGCGCCCAATATTTGGGGCTGGGTGGCCGATCGCAGCAGGCGGCGCATGACGATGGTGCGATTCGCCTGCGTTGCCGCTGCCTCGGCGTTCGCCGGCATGCTGCTCGGCGAGGGCTATGGATGGCTCGCGTTATTGATGGCCCTGTTCGGCTTTTTTTGGAACGCCGCGCTGCCACAGTTCGAAGCCAATACCATGAACCATCTGGGGGCGCAGGACCATCGCTACAGCCGTATCCGGCTATGGGGCTCGATAGGCTTTATCGTGTCGGTAACGTTGCTCGGCGAGCTCACCGACCGCGTGGGCCTGCGCGTCGTGCCGTGGGCGTTGCTGGTGTTGCTCATCGGGTTGGCCGCGGCGGGCATGTTCGCTCCGAGCGCGCCGGAGCATGCCCACGACGACACCCATGAGCCGTTTCGCCGGGTTTTGCTGCGGCCGAATGTGTTGGGTTTTCTGGCGGCATGCTATCTGTTGCAGGCGAGCCACGGTCCCTTTTATGTCTTCTACAGTATCTATCTGGCCGACCACGGTTATTCTGGGGCAGCGATAGGCGCGCTTTGGGCGGTGGGGGTGGTCGCCGAAATCATGGTGTTTCTGCGGATGCACCGGTGGCTGCCGCAATTCGGTCCGCGACGGCTGATGACCCTCGCCCTGATGGTGGCGGTCGTACGTTGGACGCTTGTCGGCACCTTCCCGGACTCGGTGTTGCTGCAGGGCCTCGCGCAGATCCTGCATGCGGGTACCTTCGGCGTCTACCACGCAGTGGCGATCTCGCTGATCAACCGCTTTTTCACTGGCCCCAATCAGGGGCGTGGCCAAGCGCTGTACAGCAGCCTCACCTTCGGTGCCGGAGTGGCTTCCGGCAGCCTCGCGAGCGGCTATCTCTGGTCTACCCTCGGCGCGGCCACCACCTGGTATGCGGCAGCGGCCGTTGCCGCCGCGGGTGCGGTGCTCGCTTCGCGGAGCCTGCCTCAGGGTATGTGGGCGGTTAGCCTGCCGAACGAGCGTTCAGTATAATAGGGCGCTCGAGAAGCAATGTGGAACGGCTTTGACTGCGTCGGTGACCGGGGCGTGATGGATCAAGTCGCGCAACGTATTCGCCGGCGGCCAGCCAAGTCGCGTGTTTTGCTAAAACGTCCCAGCCTTCTTTCCATCACTGCGATGCTGACTCGCGAGATCACGCCGTATGGGTGCCGCAACACTTTATGACAAGCTCTGGGATGCGCATGTCGTGCGCGACAACGCGGACGGTACCTCGTTGCTCTACATCGACCGTCATCTGGTCCACGAGGTCACCTCACCCCAAGCTTTCGAGGGCATGCGTCTTGCCGGACGGCGGCCCTGGCGCCCGGAAGCCAACCTGGCCGTGGCGGATCACAACGTGCCGACGCTCAATCGCGCACGGGGCATTGATGATCCGATTTCCCGGTTGCAGGTGGAAACGCTGGATCGCAACTGCACGCAGTACAAGATCGTCGAATTTCGCCTAGCGGATCGGCGGCAGGGGATCGTCCATATCATCGGCCCCGAGCAGGGCGTCACCCAGCCGGGCATGACCGTGGTCTGCGGCGATTCCCATACCTCGACGCACGGCGCGCTGGGCGCGCTCGCCTTCGGCATCGGAACCTCAGAGGTCGAGCATGTGCTCGTCACTCAGACGCTGATCCAATCCCGCTCCAAGCGCATGTTGGTGAACGTGACCGGGCCGCTCGGGACGGGGGTCACTGCCAAGGATATCGCACTCGCCCTGATCGGTCGCATCGGCACGGCCGGCGCTACCGGGTATGCGGTCGAATTCGGTGGCGAGGCCGTGCGTGGCCTGACGATGGAGGGGCGCATGACCCTGTGCAATATGTCGATCGAAGCGGGCGCCCGTTGCGGCCTGGTGGCCGTGGACGACACCACGATCGACTATGTGCGCGATCGCCCGTTCGCGCCGCAGGGGGCGATGTGGGATCGCGCCGTTGCCTACTGGACCACGCTCGTGAGCGACCCGGATGCGGTATTCGATCGCGTCGTGGAACTCGATGCGGGCGAAATCGCGCCGCAGGTGACCTGGGGAACCTCGCCTGAAATGGTGGCGGCGGTGGACGCTTGCGTGCCGGATCCGGCAAGCGAGCGCGACCCCATCCGCCGTGCCGGCATGGAGCGGGCGCTCGAATACATGGGGCTTACGCCGGGATTGCCGCTGACGGACATCCATCCGGACAAGGTATTCATCGGTTCCTGCACCAACGCGCGAATCGAGGATCTACGCGCGGCTGCCGCCGTCGCGCGGGGGCGGCGCGTGGCGGATAGCATAAAGCTCGCGTTGGTCGTGCCGGGCTCCGGCCTCGTCAAGCAACAGGCGGAAGCGGAAGGTTTGGATCGAGTCTTTCAGGCCGCCGGCTTCGAGTGGCGGGAGCCCGGCTGCTCCATGTGCCTGGCGATGAACGCGGATCGCCTGCAGCCCGGCGAACGCTGTGCCTCGACCTCGAACCGTAATTTCGAGGGGCGCCAGGGCCAGGGCGGGCGAACGCATCTGCTCAGCCCGGCGATGGCCGCTGCCGCCGCGATCGCGGGTCACTTCATCGATGTGAGGGCGTTCTGAAATGCAACCGCTCATACGGATCAGGGGCATCGTGGCGCCGATCGACCGCGCCAATGTGGACACGGACGCGATCATACCCAAGCAGTTTCTGAAATCGATCAAGCGCACCGGCTTCGGTCCCAATCTTTTCGACGAGTGGCGTTATCTGGACCACGGCGAGCCCGGTCAGGACTGCGCGCTTCGGCCGAAAAACCCGGATTTCGTTCTCAACGCGCCGCGCTATGAAGGCGCGAGCATTCTGCTCGCCCGTCGCAATTTCGGTTGCGGCTCCTCTCGCGAGCATGCGCCCTGGGCGCTCAAGGACTACGGCTTTCGGGTATTGATCGCGCCGAGCTTCGCGGAAATCTTCTATAACAACTGCACCAAAAACGGGATTCTTCCGGTGGTGCTCGGCGAGGAAACGGTCGATCGGTTGTTTCGTGAGGTGGCCGCAAGCGTCGGCTATGCCTTGGAGGTGGATCTGCCGCGCCAGAGCGTGACCACGCCGGCGGGTGAGGTGTTCGCCTTCGAGATCGAGGCCTTCCGCAAGCAGGCTTTGCTCGAGGGGCTCGACGAGATCGGACTGACGCTGCGGCACGCCGTCGAGATCCGGGCCTACGAGGCGCGCCGGCGGCGCGAGGCGCCCTGGCTGTTCGAGGCCCCGAATGCCTGACCGGGACAGAAGGTAGCCTGACCATGAGTGCCTACATCGCAGTGTTTCCCGGCGACGGAATCGGCCCCGAGATCGTTGCCGAGGCGATCAAGATTGTCGGCTGCCTGCGCGAGTGTTACGGCTTCCAGGTGGAGTTGGAAGAGGCCGAGATCGGCGGGGCGGCGATTGATGCTACCGGCGAACCGTTGCCGGAGTCCACGCTGCGGTTGGCCCGGCAGGCGGATGCGGTTCTGCTCGGAGCGGTCGGTGGGCCGAAGTGGGAGGGCCTCGAGCGCGCCCGCCGCCCGGAGCAGGGCTTACTCGCCATCCGTGCGGCGCTTGGGCTCTTTGGCAATCTACGTCCCGCCCGCCTTTATGCCGAGCTCGCCGGCGCCTCGACGTTGCGCCCGGAGATCGTTGCGGACCTGGACATTCTGATCGTGCGGGAGCTGACCGGCGGGCTGTATTTCGGTGAGCCCCGTGGGGTTCGCACGCTCGGCACGGGTGAGCGCGAGGGGTACAATACACTCGTTTACCGGGAATCTGAGATTGCCCGCATCGCGCGGTTGGCTTTCGAGATTGCCGGTAAGCGTGGCGGGCGTTTGTGCTCGGTCGACAAAGCAAACGTGCTGGAGGCGAGCGGGTTGTGGCGCGAGGTGGTCACACAGCTGGCAAGCGAATACCCCGCTGTCGAGCTCTCTCATCTCTATGTGGACAATGCGGCGATGCAGCTGGTGCGCGCCCCCAAGCAATTCGACGTGGTGGTCACCGGTAACCTCTTCGGAGACATTCTCTCCGATTGCGTCGCCATGCTGACCGGCTCCATCGGTATGTTGCCCTCCGCCTCCCTGGACGAGCAAAGCAAGGGAATGTATGAGCCGGTACACGGCTCGGCACCGGATATCGCCGGGCGGGACGTGGCCAATCCGCTCGCAACCATCCTGTCCCTGGCAATGATGCTGCGCTACAGCCTCCATCAGCCAAGTCTGGCCGAACGGGTCGAGGCGGCGGTTCACCGTGTGCTCGTCGATGGCCATCGCACGGCGGATATCCACACCGCGGGTACCCACCGGGTCGGCACCCGCGCGATGGGCGACGCGGTCGCCGCCGCATTGCGCGCGGCGGCAGCTTGAATGTGCTCAGTGCCGCTAATCTGAACAGCATAGCGATAAGGGTGGGAGCTTTATGAAGCGTATTGGATTCGTCGGGTGGCGTGGCATGGTCGGTTCGGTGCTCATGCAGCGGATGCGCGAAGAAAATGATTTCGCGCTCGTAGCGCCGGAGTTTTTTTCCACTTCCCAAGCCGGCCGGCCGGGCCCGGATGTGGGCGGCGAGGTGGCGCCGCTACAGGACGCTCATGACCTGAGCGCGCTGCGGGAAATGGATGTCATCGTCACGACCCAGGGTGGAGGCTACACAGAGGCGGTTTATCCGGAGCTGCGTGGCGCGGGCTGGAACGGCTATTGGATCGACGCGGCCTCCACGTTACGCATGCGCGAGGACAGCGTGATCATCCTGGACCCGATCAATCGGGAGGTCATCGATCGCGCCCGTGAGAACGGCGTCAAGACTTTCGTTGGCGGCAATTGCACGGTGAGCCTCATGTTGATGGCCATCGGCGGGTTGCTTCAGCATGATCTGGTCGAATGGATCAGCCCGACGACCTATCAGGCAGCTTCCGGCGCCGGAGCGCAGCATATGCGTGAGCTCGTCGCGCAATGGGGCTTTTTGCACGGCGCGGCGAGCGGACTCCTGGCCGATCCGGCCAAGGCGATCTTGGAGATCGATCGTGCCATCTCCGATGCGCTGTGCCGCGAGGATTACCCGTGCGAGCATTTCGGTGTGCCGCTCGCCGGCGGTTTGATTCCCTGGATTGACCGGGCGATGGATTCCGGGCAGAGCCGCGAGGAATGGAAGGCCGCCGCCGAGACCAACAAGATTCTCGGGCGCCAGGGCAATCCCATTCCGATGGACGGAGTGTGTGTGCGTGTCGGTGTGATGCGCTCCCACTGCCAGGCGCTACTTATCAAATTGCGCCAGGATGTGCCCCTCGACGAGGTTGCCGGAATCCTGGCGCATGCCAATGAGTGGGTGCGGGTGGTGCCCAATGAGCCGGAGGCATCCAAACGCGATCTGACCCCGGCGGCCGTGACGGGGACGCTTACCGTGACCGTCGGCCGGTTGCGCAAGCTCGCCATGGGAGCACAGTACCTGTCGGCTTTTACCGCGGGCGATCAGCTGCTTTGGGGTGCGGCCGAGCCGTTGCGGCGCATGCTGCGGATCCTGCTCGAGCCATGAGCGGCTTGCGGCCGTGCTCCGGTTGCCGAAGCGCGACTTGCGGCCCGGAGAGCCGTTATGTCACGTCGATCCCGTTGCTTGTCCAAGCTGCGAACCAGGTCGAAGTTTTTGCCCGGGTAATCCGGCATAAAGACACTCGAACCTGTGACGGGACGGGTTGATCGACGCCTTGGCGGCGCGCTTTCTGCCGTGGCGGTAAGTGTGAATGCCAGTCGGCGGGCGGCATGGCCGAACCAAGTGCGCTTGGCGGATGCACCGCGAACAGACCCTTACCCGTGGGTTCGATGTCGGCGGCCCGGTTCATAGAGCTGTGCCGCGTGTTGTTGAATAGCGCATACAGCGCGCAATGGCTACGGCTGGCGCCCCAATGACGGAGACATAGGGAATTTTCATGGCTCGGAAGCTGGCATCGGCATTGATGGTTGCATTGATGGGAGCCCCGCCATCGATCTCGGCACTGGGCCTCGGCGAGCTCGACTCTGAATCCGCCTTGAACGAGCCACTGACTGCCCGCATCCCGCTGCTTTCGATGCGCGATGCCGAGCCCGAGGCGGTGCGTGTTTCCCTCGCCTCGCAGGCCGCCTTCGCGGAGGCCGGGCTGGATCGACCATTTTACCTTTCCCAGCTGAAGTTCGAGGTCAAGCAAGCGGATGATGGGGGACATTTTATCCTCATCTCCACTGAGAAACCCATCAAGGAACCCTTCCTGGATTTTCTACTCGAGGTGCGCTGGCCGCAGGGCGAGCTTCAGCGCGAGTACGCTATCTTGCTGGACCCTCCGCAATACGCTGCCGCCGAGCCATCAACACCAGCGCAAAACGGCCGTGCGCTCGCCGCGGGGGAGCAGAGAGGTGCCGACCCGCGGCCGGAGCCCGCGGGTGCAGCGGCTGCCGAGAAGCCCTCGGTGTCCCGGCCGAGCGGTTCGACGCGCTATGGGCCGGTACAAGCCAATCAGACACTCTGGAGCATCGCCACCGAGGTTCGCCCGCCTCAGGGGGTGACCGTCTATCAGACGATGCAAGCGATCGTGCGGGCCAACCCGGAAGCGTTCATCGATGGCGACATCAACGCCATGATGAAGGGCGCGGTGCTGCGTGTCCCGCCACGTAACGAGATTGCCCGCATCGACGCCCGGCAGGCCGCACGAAACGTCCGGGAGCAACTCGCCCGCTGGCGGGAAAATCACGGGCGCGAGCGTGCCGAAGCGTCCTTGGCATCGACTGGCGCCCCCGCCGGGGACGGAGGCGACAGCGGTGCGGCTGATGCCCCCTCCACGGCAGCAACGCTCGATTCGAGCGGGCGTTTGAAGGTGGTGGCCCCGGTCGATAAGGCCGAGGGCCAAGGCAAGGGATCGCTTGCCGAACAGGCGTTGGCGCCGACTGAGCAAAATATACAACGCCTGCAGCGCGAGCTTGCTCTGGCGCAAGAGCGCAATGCCAACTTGAGCTCCGCCAAGGAGCGCCTTCAAGATCAGACAAGTTCCCTGAAAGAGGAACTCGTCGGGCTGAGAAGTCTGGTTAACTTACAGCTCGATGAAGGGGTTCCATTGACCGCGGCCCTGGTCCTGGCCGATCAGCAGGCCAGCTCGCCGCCGCAAGCGGGCACGGCCGGGTCGGCACCGAAAGCCGATGGGGCCCAGGAAGGCGCTGAGCCGGCCGGTAATATCAACAAGCCTGCGGAATCGGCGAGCGCGCCGGCGGACACCGCGGCGAAGCAGCCAGCCAAGCCGTCGCTCAAAAGCCGGCTCCGCGATTACTTGCCTCAAGGTGCTGTTTCGCTGGGCGTGCTCCTCGGAGCGCTGTTTCTGATGCTCGCCCTGGTTTGGGCGGTTCGTCGTCGTAAGGCCCTCGCCGGCTCGTCCAAGGCAAAGGAGAGCACCTCCGGTGCGGCCGTCGCAGAGCCGGTGGGGAGTCGGGAACCGACACCCATTCTCGGGCACGCCGCCGTGGAACCGGCATTGGGCTCAACGGTAGGCGAGAGCAGTCCGCTCGAAGAGGCTGAGGCCTACATCGCCCACGGTCGTTATAATGAGGCTCAGGAGCTTTTGGACCATGCGCTCGGCGAGCATCCGGATAATCGCGAGCTTCGGGTGAAGCTGCTTGAGGTGTTGTCAGCGCAAGGCGATCGCAGCGGCTTCGAGGCCGAGGCGCAGGTCCTGCATACGCAGGTTATCGATCAAAGCGATCCCCACTGGCAGCGGGCGGTTGGGCTGGCGCAGCACATTGCTCCGGATCATCCGTTATTCGGTGATGTCATTACGCGCGAAACGGAGAGCGCTCCACCACACTCCGATGGAGGAGATGAGGTTTCCGTTGGGGACGAAACGACGGGCACTCAGCCGCAGGCCATGGAAGCCGACTTCGAGCTCACCGTATCCGAGTTGGCCGTGAACCAATCGGAGGAGGAGGACGAGGACGAGCTACCCCCGATGCATGGCCGCCGGGACAGCGGCGCCCTCGAGTTCGATTTGGGTGAGATCGAGGCGTTTACCTCACAACGCGCGCAGGCCGATGGCGCTTCGGCTTCGTCTCGGGAATCGGTGGACGCAGGACATGATGAGTGGGGCTCACTGGATTTCTCATTACCCGAGGATTGGGCCGCGCCCTCGGATGGCTCCCAGGAGCAAACGCCCGGCGATCCGGACGTCGACGACCAGGACGCCCTGGAGTTCGGGGAATTCACCTTGGAAGAAGACACTGGCACGGAAGAACCGAGCGAGGCGGCATCGAAGGAGTCAACGGGCCTGGATGAGGCGGGCACGAAGCTCGATTTGGCGCGTGCCTACATCGATATGGGCGATACCAGCGGGGCCAGGAGCCTTCTCAGCGAGGTTATCAACGAAGGTAATGCGGCCCAGCAGGATGAAGCGCAGGAGTTGCTACGCCAGGTCGGGTGATCGCACGTCGGCGTAGCGTGTTCCCGTACGCTGTTCCGAGCGTTGAGTCTTCTTCTC